>NZ_DEYR01000048.1:0-129412 GCF_002364635.1 Pseudomonas sp. UBA3153 | reverse complement strand
GGGATTGCGGGGAGTCAGCACCTGAAAGTTGGCCTGGCGCAACTGATCGACGCCGGAAACGAGATACACCTGAAAGCCGGCCAGAAGATGGTCATCGAAGCCGGCACCGAGCTGACCCTGAATGCCGGAGGCGCCTTCATCAAGCTCGATCCGGGCGGCGTTACCCTCAACGGCTCGCTGGTCAGGATCAACGCCGGCGGCTCGCCGGGCCATGGCACGGGAATTGGCCTCAAGCCGCCAATCCTGCCGGGCGCGGCAGACAGGGACAGCGCCGGAAACCTCCTCGACGAAGGGCTGAAGAACAGCCTCGAAGAGCCGCCTAAGCCACGGCGGATGCTGAATTTCAGCAGTTGAAGGTAGCGCGACTCAAGGATGAGACAGGTACCATGACCGAACAACAGAAGATCACCAACTGGAGTTACCCCTTCAAGCCCCGGACCGCCCCTGGCGCCGAGCCGACCGAAGATGTCTGGCTCTACCAGCAGGCCCTGGCCAATGCGCTGGGCGGCCATTATCCGCTGGGAACGAACGGCCTCTGGCACGGCGGCGTGCACTTCGACCAGGGCACCGCGGGGCTGCTCGACCAATCCTCGGTGTATTGCATCGCCGATGGCGAAGTCATCGCCTACCGTATCGACGAGCGCTACCCGGTCTCCGAGTACGAGTCGGGGCCCAAGCCCTACTCCACCGGCTTCGTGCTGGTGCGGCACCGCCTCGAAGTGCCGCAGCCCACGCCGGCCAACGCTTCCCAGCCGACCGCAGCAACCTCGAGCCCGGCCCCCTCGCTGACCCTGTTCAGCCTCTACATGCACCTGCTCGACTGGGATCACTACGGGCTGGAAGGGGCACCCAACCCGCCCTCCTTCATAAGCGAAACGCTCTACACCGTTAAGCCCGCCAAGGCCACCGACCCCACACTCGGACTGCGCGTGCGCGCCACGCCGGGTAACGGCCCCGTCATGGCCCTGTTGCCCAAGGGCACCCGGGTAGAAGTAGGTGACGCCCACCCGGGATCGCCGAAATGGCGTCGCCTTCTCAACGTGATCGAAGGTGCCGCGCTTCCTTCGCTGGCAGCCTGTGGTAGCGGCTGGGTCTTCACTGGAGAAATGGAATCGACGCCCGCGCCCAATGTCTTCCTGGTCGGCGAGCACGCCAACGACCATGAGCCGAACCTCGCGCCAAACCGCGGCCTGAACGTTCGCAAGACCGGGCGTGGAACCGCCGGCGACCCCAAAACCGGCCTGCTTCCCGAGGGCACCCGCGTCTCGCTGGAGCCGGGGCCTGCACCCTATCGGAAGATCAAAGCCATCATCGAAGGCACAGTACTTCCGCCACTGGCCGACAACAGCGTCCGGAACATCCACGGCTACGTGCATTTCGACTCGCTACAGGCGACGCGGGCCACGCCCATCTGCGGAGTGGTTCACCTGCTGGACCCACCCTACCCCATCAAAGCCGGCGAACTGATCGGCCATCCGGGCCACTACCAGAACCATAACGACGGTGCCCCGCAATCGCTGCTGCACCTGGAGCTGTTCAGCTGCGACGACGTCCCCGCCTTCATCGCCCAGAGCCGAGCCCTGGCCAGCGCGCTGCCTGCGGAACAGAAAACCCAACTGAAGATTCACAAGGGCGCGAGCAAGCTGATCCCGCACCGCGAAGGCATCGACGCCAGCCACCCACCCTCGATCACCGATGCCGGCACAACCATCGGGGTGGACCTGATCATTCCGATCAGTACGCTGGAACGCCTGCCGCCCAGCCACAAGATCAGCCTCAATACAGCCACCAACCCCGGCCCGGTCACCCACTGGTGGCGCCTGGATAACATCCTGGCCGACAACGACGGCAACCCCATCAGCGGCTGGCTGGCCGAACAGGACCTGATCACCACCCGACACAGTCCGTGGGAGTGGGAGGGGTTCGAGTGTGTTGAAGATAACGCCTGTAACGCCGATCACCTGGCGTGCCATCTCGACACGAAAAATCTGCTGCAGGAGTCGGAACAATCCCGATTGCAGAGCCAGATCACTACCGCCGACGAAGGCAAGCTTAAGACTCGCCTTTACGAGATCATCGATGGGACCGATGGAAGTGCTCGTGACAACAAATTGAGCATCACAGAAATACAGGCGGCACTAAGGAAGCGTTCGAATTTACAAGCTATCTCGCGGCTTATCTGTAATTATGAAAGTGAGTGGTTGTGGTGTGATGACAAGTGGAGCTCTCTAGACTCAATAGTTGGTGAAGAAACTCAAGCTAACTGGATGATTGAGAAATCCAGAATCAAGAGGCTATCTTACTGGGAAGAAGCAAATCTCTTCAAAAGCCGAACAACGTGGCATTTCCATCCGATAGAAACAATAGTACAAAGAATAGAAATAGAAGCCATAATAACTCTAGCCATGTTGAGGGCGGCGAACCCTAGCGGGTCAAACGAGTTGCATGAGGAAATTCTACCGTTCTTGAACAAATACGCCAGAATCTATAATTTAATTTCTTCTAAAGAAATAGCCCACTTCCTTTCCCAAATCTCACATGAGAGCCATCTGAAGACAGTATCTGAAAACCTTGTATTCAGCCCAAAAAACATGCGAAAGACATTCGGCTGCAAGCAACATTTCGGGCAAATCACCTACAACGCCGATACAGACGAATGCAATTTTGGAAGACTAAGGGAAAAGCTTTGGACAGAGGAAAGCACCTATTCATTTAACGCCGAAAATCTTGGAAACTATGTCTACGCTAATAGGATGGGAAATGGAGATGAATCAAGTGGTGAAGGTTACAAATACCGCGGGCGAGGAATAATACAGATAACTGGAAAAGACGCCTACGAGAACTTTCAGCGGATCCACAATCAAAACAACCCTGATGATACTGTCAACTTTCTAGATAATCCAGATTTAATAATCTCGTCTAAAAGCTATGCCGTGGAGTCAGCTTTTGTATATTGGTTCACTAAAAAAAATGGTTCCGGTCGGTCGCTGTCGGACGTAGCAAAATCTGGAACGGTATCGGAAGTAACTCAAATTGTGAACGGCGGCCAAAATGGATATGCCGATAGGAAAACTAGATTCAATGCAATAGCAAGAATAATCAACGTACCGCAAGAGCTATCATAGTATGAGGCCATACATATACCTAATGTTTTTTCTGATACTTTCGCAGATATCTTACGGGCAAAATACATACAAGCAGGACAAAAGCATAGTTCACGGCCCTTTTAGAAATCCAATAATCGAAAATAGCAATATATACTTCTCAAAATCCCAAGAAACTAACTACCCATTGTATTTGATACTAGAAAACACCGGAGCACATGATAATGGACTTGTAATAGACAAATACGAAACATCAGGCTCTGACCCACATATCGAATCAGCCTTTTTCTTTCCAATTAAAAAGGAAAACAATCTCCTTGTCATAGTTTCTTGGGAAATCAATAGTCGCGGCTTAGGCACGTACGGGATTCTCTATCAAGTCTATGCATACAAAAAAAATAATAATTCGCTGGTAAGCAACAGGATTATAAGCTCAGACTCCCACATGACAGGCATGGAGGGATATATAGAAGGCGTAGAGTCAACATTTAAATTAAAGACTGCCAGCGACGTTAAAGCCTATATCAAGAAAAACCTCTAGGCACAAAAGCATCAATCAAGCCTTACACCTCATGCCGTATTAGGACAAGATGCCCCACGACCCTGTCCCAAACGTCATCAGGAGCCACCCATGCGCGAAAGCGTATTCGCTGAGCGGATCGTGCAGAACACGCTGGACACCGACTTCTACAAGCTCACGCAGATGCAGGCGGTGCTGCACAACTACCCGAATGCGGAGGTGGAGTGGGAGTTTCGTTGTCGCAATGATGAAGACCTGCGCCCCTATCTGAGCGAGATCCGTCAGCAGATCGAGCAGCTCTCCGATACCTCGGCGACGGCCGATCAGATCGGGTTTCTCGAGCGGATTCCCTTCATGAAAGCGGACTTCATCCGCTTCCTCAGCCTGTTTCGCTTCAACATGCGCTATGTGCAGACCGGCGTGGAGAACGGCCAGGTGTTCGTTCGTCTGCGCGGACCCTGGCTGCATGTGATCCTGTTCGAGATTCCGCTGCTGGCGATCATCAGCGAGGTGCGCAATCGGGCGCGTTATCCGGGCGCGTTGCTGGAGCAGGTCAGCGAGCAGCTCTATCGCAAGCTCGACTGGCTGCGCAAGGAAGCCAGCGACGATGAGCTCAGCGGCTTCCAGCTCGCCGACTTCGGCACGCGGCGGCGCTTTTCCTACCGCACCCAGGAAGAGGTGGTGCATATCCTCAAGCGCGATTTCCCCGGGCGGTTCGTGGGCACCAGCAACGTGCATCTGGCCCGCGAATACGACCTCAAGCCGATCGGCACCATGGCCCACGAATGGCTGATGGCGCACCAGCAGCTCGGCCCGCGGCTGATCGACAGCCAGGCCGCCGCGCTGCAGACCTGGGTGCAGGAGTACCGCGGCCAGTTGGGTATCGCTTTGACCGACTGCATCACCATGGATGCCTTCCTGCACGACTTCGACCTGTACTTCGCCAAGCTCTTCGACGGCCTGCGGCATGACTCCGGGGACCCGTTGGCGTGGGCGGAGAAGGCCATCGCGCAATACCTCAGGCTGGGCATCGACCCGCAGACCAAAACGCTGATCTTCAGCGACGGGCTGTCCTTCCCC
The DNA here is from genome assembly GCF_002364635.1 of Pseudomonas sp. UBA3153. NCBI lineage: Bacteria > Pseudomonadati > Pseudomonadota > Gammaproteobacteria > Pseudomonadales > Pseudomonadaceae > Pseudomonas > Pseudomonas sp. UBA3153. Next base: position 124,708 of record NZ_DEYR01000048.1, on the reverse strand, counting down.
GCCGCGCTGTCGCTGTATCGCCAGTTGCACGAACGAATCAATGTCAGTTTCGGCATCGGCACCAACCTCACCTGCGACATCCCCGGCGTGGAACCGATGAACATCGTGTTGAAGATGATCAGCTGCAACGGCGAACCGGTGGCGAAGATTTCCGACACGCCAGGCAAGAGCCAGTGCAAGGACGAGAGCTTCCTCGCCTACCTGCGCCATGTGTTCCGCGTCGACGGCGGGCGCTGATCCAACGGCGCCAGCTGAAACAAAACGGCCCGGTGATTCCGGGCCGTTTCGTTCATGCCTGACGGGGACGTCAGGAGGTCGCCGGCGCGCCCTGGGCGGCGGTTTCCTCCTGCTTGTGCCACCGGTTGGCCCGGGCAAAGGTGCCGAAGTCGTTGAAGCGTACACCAGCATCGCGCATTACCCGATGGGCCAGCGGCGCGGTCATCTGGCGAATGTAGAAGGGCTCCTTCACCACGAAATGATGGATCGCGTGGGTGCTGCCGAAGTTGAAGCAGAACGCCTGCAGCGGCCACATCCACCAGGGGTTGAGTACCTGGGTCTGCTGGATCACGTTGCCCGGCTCGACATCGCCGTAGTAGTGCATGTTGGAGCTGACGAAGTGCAGGCAGAAGGTGCGCAGCACGTTGGGGCCGACCAGCACCACCACTGCGATATCGACAATGTTCATCACCTCCAGCGTGGTCGCCGACCAGGCCACCGGTGCGCCGAGCAGGCCGCTCGCACCATCGATGGCGTGGAAGCCGAGAAACAGGTACCAGGTGCCCCAGTTGAGCAGCGCCAGCGGCGCATAGACCCTGAGCGTGCGCGCCAGGATGCTGCGTTTGTGCGCCCAGGTTTTGGCGCGCAGCATGCGGATGAGCGAGGACATCACGTTGTCGCCGACCATCAGCAGACGGGCGAGACCCCAGGGCTCGCCGTTGGTGATGGCGCGCTCCTCCATGTCGGTCTCTGTACCGGAGACCTTGTGATGGTTGAGGTGCAGGTGGCGGCGAATCCACGGGTTGATGGTGCTGGGCCGCGCCATCCAGACCAGCGCCAGCATCAGGTTGTGCGGCACGCGCTGCTTGCGGAAGTACATCGAATGGATCAGGTCGTGTTCGAGCTCATGGGTCAGCGAGGCGAAGAAGGCATTCGCCAGCAGGCAGGCCCACCAGGCAATCGCGCCATTCAGGTAGAGCAGCGCCGAGCCGATCATCCCGGCGAGGGCGAAGGCGAGGATGCCGGCGCCCAGCGCATCCTGATGGTTGAGGACAGGGTAGCGCCGGCGCAGTTCGACGCCGCGCGCCATCACCGCTTCACGGATGTGCGCGGAGCGCTGCTGATCGGTCAGGGCAGTGGGGTTCATTGGCGTGTCCTTTTGTTATCGTCTGTTGAGGCACGCCGCTACTCTGCGACATGCTGACGCGGATCGCCCGACCCTGGACGCCAACCTGTTGACCGGACACGCCAACCTGCATGACTGCCGAACCCACCACCCTGGCCAGCTGGACCCGCGCGCTGCGCAAGCAACTCAACGCGCTCGGCCTGGACAGCGCCGCGCTCTGCCGGGAAGCGGGTCTCGACCCGGCGTTGATGGATGACCCCAACGCGCGCTATCCACTGTCCGCCACCACGCGGCTCTGGCACCTGGCGGTAGCGGCCAGCGGCGATCCGGCGCTGGGCCTGAAGATTTCCAGCTACGTCAGCCCGACCACCTTCCACGCGCTGGGCTACGCGCTGATCGCCAGCACGACCCTGCGCGAGGTGTTCGAGCGCATCGTGCGCTATCACCGGGTGGTCAGCGATGCGATGGAGCTGGACCTGCGCGAGCGCGACGGGCACTACGAATTCCGTTTCCGCGTACCGCCGGGCAGCCCCGAACCGGCGGCCGAGGCAATGGACGCCTTCGCCGCGATCTACGTGCGCACCTGCCGCAACCGTCTCGGCCGGGACTACGCGCCGCAGGCGGTGCACCTGAGCCGCGCCGAGCCCGCCGACAGCCGTCCGTGGCAGGAGGTGTTCCGCGCGCCGATGCATTTCGGCGCGGCGGAGAATCGCCTCGAATTCGCCCGCATCGATCTCGAGCGACCGCTGGACGACGGCAACCCCGAGCTGGCCGCACACAACGAAACCGTGCTGCAGAAGACCCTCGAACAGCTGCAGGCGCCGACCTGGACACGTCAGGTGCGCGCGGCGCTGGAGGCGCGCCTGCCGGACGGCGAACCCTCGGCCGAAGCCATCGCCAGCTCGTTGCACCTGAGCCTGCGCAGCCTGCAGCGGCATCTGGCGGAGGAGGGCGTCGGCTACGAGGCGCTGCTGGCCGAGACCCGCCGTGCGCTGGCCCTGCGCTACCTCGACGACCCACGCAACGCGCTGGGGGAAATCGCCTACCTGCTCGGCTTCGCCGACACCAGCAGCTTCAGCCGCGCCTTCAAGCGCTGGACCGGGAAGACTCCCAGCCAGTACCGGGAGGCGGGACGCTAGCCTCGCCAGGGGGGCGCCGCACGTGGCGCATCCTGGCGAGAGCCACGCGCACCGCGATCAGACCAGCCCCCGGATACCCGCCAGCACCAGCAGCAGCGAGCCGGCGGCGAGCAGCGTCTGCAGGGTGATGATGCCCGCCATCAGGTGGCCGTCGCCGCCCAGCTGGGTAGTCAGCACATAGGACGTCGGCGCGGTGGGCAGGGCGAAGAACAGGATCAGCACGCTGCTTTCCAGCGTCGGCAGACCGCTCAGACGCGCTACGCCGAACGCCAGCAGCGGCATGGCCAACAGGCGTACGGCGCAGTTCCAGCCCAGCGCCGGGACTTCCCCGGCGAGCTCCTGCGGGCGCAGCGCCGCGCCCACGCAGAGCAGGCCGAGCGGCAGGCTGGCGGCACCGAGCATGCTCAGCAGACGCTCGCTGCCGCCGGGCAGGCCGACGCCGCAGAGGTTGACCGCGGCGCCACCCAGACAGGCGAGAATCAGCGGATTCTTCAGGATCGGCAGGGCCAGCGAGCGCAGGCTGACGCCACGCTCGGCGGTCAGCGCCCATACCGACATCACATTCACTGCTGGCACCATCAGCGCCAGCATCAAGGCCGCCAGGGTCAGCCCCGGCTTGCCGAACAGGCTGCCGACCACGGCCAGCCCGAGGTAGGTGTTGAAACGCAGCACGCCCTGGGCGAACGCGCCGAAGCGCGCCGCCGGCCAGCCGCGCAGGCGACGCATCAGCAGCAGCCCGAGCCAGGCGACGCCCAGTCCGATCAGCACCGCCGCGCCCAGGCGCGGCAACGCCGGGTTGTCCAGCGGCGCGCTGGCGAGGTTGCCGAAGAGCAGGGCGGGGAACAGCAGGAAGTAGTTGATCCGCTCGGCACCGGGCCAGAAGGCTTCGCTGGGAAAGCCGCTACGCCGCAGAAGGAAACCGCCGATAATCAGAGCGAACAATGGCCACAGGGCCAACAGCAGATCAGTCACGGGAACCCCCGGTGGTAGTGGAGGCCAATCCTGGCGAGCCACGCGGCGGTCGGTCAATGGCCGAGGAGGAATTCATGCGGGAGAGTCACCAGGGCGGCTGCCACTGCGGCGCGCTGCGCTACCGCTTCGCCGCGCCGCTGCGCGATATCGCCCACTGCCACTGTTCAATCTGTCGGCGCACCAGCGGCGGCCTGGTCACGACATGGATCGGCGTGCCGCTCGACACATTCGAGTGGCTGCAGGGCACGCCGGCGCAGTACGCGTCGTCCGACACCTGCACCCGCTACTTCTGCGGCACCTGCGGCGCCCAGCTGGCGCTGTTCACCCGCCTCAGCCCGCAGACCCTGGACGTGACCATCGCCACCCTGGACGAACCGCAGCGGGCGCCGGCCGACCGGCACATCTGGGTGACCACCCGACTGCCCTGGCTGACGCTCGACCCGCACTTGCCCAGCGAGGACGAAGAAGCGCTCTAGCCGGCCGCCAGCTGCCGGCGCAGCTCCGTCAGCACCGGCGCGCTGTCCGGGCGCACGCCGCGCCACAGCAGGAAAGCCTCGGCCGCCTGCTCCACCAGCATGCCCAGCCCATCCAGCGCCGCGCGCGCGCCGTGCTCCACGGCCCACTGACAGAACGCCGTCGGCTGGCGGGAATACATCATGTCGTAGCACAGCGTGTGGCCGGGCTCGATCAGGCTGGCCGCGATCGGCGGCACCTCGCCGGTCAGGCTCGCCGAGGTGCCGTTGACGATCAGGTCGACCGGCGCGTCCAGCCAGTCGAAGCCGCTGGCCATGATTGGCCCGAGGTCGGCGAACGCCGCGGCCAGCGCCTCGGCCTTCGCCACGCTGCGGTTGGCCACGACCAGTGCCTTCGGCCGTTCGCCGAGGAAGGGCTCCAGCACGCCGCGCACCGCACCGCCCGCGCCCAGCAGGAGGATGCGCTTTCCGCTCAGCGAGAAGCCTGCGTTCACCGCGAGGTCGCGCAGCAGCCCGGCGCCATCGGTGTTGTCGCCCAGCAAGCGACCGTCGGCGAGCTTCTTCAGCGTGTTCACCGCCCCGGCGCGTTGCGCCCTCGCGCTGAGCTGGTCGGCGAGCTGGAAGGCCTGCTCCTTGAACGGCACCGTGACGTTGCCGCCCAGGCCCTCGGCGAAGAAACCGCGGGCGAACCCGGCGAAGTCGTCCAGCGGCGCCAGCAGTGCCTCGTAGCTGAGGGCCTGGCCGGTCTGTTCGGCGAATAGGCGGTGGATCAACGGCGACTTACTGTGGCCGATGGGGTTGCCGAAGACGCAGTAACGGTCCATGGAAGCGGCTCCTCGAAGGGTGTGGGTCTGCGGCGCGGCGGGCTCAGGGCAGCAGGCCCAGCCAGTCGCGGTCGGTGAGGAAATATTCGGTCAGCCGGGCCTCTTCGCTGCCCGGCTCGGGCTTCCAGTCGTAGCCCCAGCGCACCTGCGGCGGCAGCGACATGAGTATCGACTCGGTGCGCCCGCCGGATTGCAGGCCGAACAGCGTGCCGCGGTCGTAGACCAGGTTGAATTCGACGTAGCGCCCGCGGCGGAAGGCCTGGAACTCGCGCTGCTGCTCGCTGAACGGGGTCGCCTTGCGGCGCTGGATGATCGGCAGGTAAGCCTCGAGGTAGGCGTCGCCCACCGCGCGCATGAAAGCGAAGCTGGTGTCGAAATCCCAGGCATTGAGGTCGTCGAAGAACAGCCCGCCGATGCCGCGCGGCTCGCCACGGTGCTTGAGGTGGAAGTAGCTGTCGCACCACTTCTTGTAGCGCGGATAGACATCGGCGCCGAACGGCGCGCAGGCGGCGCGGGCCACTTCGTGCCAATGCACGCAGTCTTCCTCGACGGCGTAGAAGGGTGTCAGGTCGAAGCCGCCACCGAACCACCAGACCGATTCCTCGCCTTCCTTCTCGGCGCTGAAGAACCGCACGTTGGCGTGGGAAGTCGGTACGTGCGGGTTCTCCGGATGGATCACCAGCGACACGCCGAGCGCCTGGAAGCCGCGCCCGGCGAGCTCCGGCCGGTGCGCGCTGGCCGACGGCGGCAAGCCGTTGCCGAACACGTGGGAAAAGTTGACCCCGCCTTTCTCGATCAGCGCGCCCTCGCCGATGACCCGCGTGCGGCCACCGCCGCCCGCCGGACGCTCCCAGGCATCCTCGGCGAAGCGCGCGCGACCGTCCTCGGCCTCCAGCGCGGCGCAGATACGGTCCTGAAGGTCGAGCAGATAGGCCTTCACGGCCCCGGTCTTGTCGTTCACGAAATCACCCTGCACACAGCGGCCAAGGCCCGCGCGGCGGCGGCCGGCGGGCGGAAAAGGGCGCCAGCATAGCATTCGCCCGAGGCCTACCGCAGTTGACGCTGTCGGCCCGAGGCGGTTGGATAAGGGCCTTTCGCCGCGACGCCAACAGGCGTCGGCGACCCATCACCAAGGAGTTGCACATGGCCAAGCGCATCCAGTTCAGCCGCCACGGCGGTCCCGAAGTGCTCGAATACGTCGACTACGAACCCGCCCAACCCGGCCCGAACGAAGTCCGCGTGCGCAACCGCGCGATCGGCCTCAATTTCATCGACAACTACTACCGCGACGGCCTGTATGCACCGCCTGCGCTGCCCTCCAGCCTCGGCACCGAAGGCGCCGGCGAGATCGAGGCGGTAGGCGCCGGGGTGACCCACCTCAAGGTCGGCGAGCGCGTCGCCTACGCCACCGGACCGCTGGGCGCCTACAGCGAACTGCACGTATTGCCCGCCGCCAACGTGGTCCGGCTGCCGGAGAGCATCAGTTTCGAGCAGGCTGCGGCGGTGATCCTCAAGGGCCTCACCGTGCAATACCTGCTGCGCCAGACCTATCCGGTCAAACGCGGCGACATCGTGCTGTTCCACGCGGCGGCCGGCGGGGTCGGCTCCATCGCCTGCCAGTGGGCCAGGTCGCTGGGAGCGAAGCTGATCGGTGTGGTCGGCTCGGCGCAGAAGGCCGAGCAGGCGAAGGCCTTGGGCGCCTGGGCGACCATCGACCGGACCCTGGAAGACATCCGCCAGCGCGTGCTGGAACTGACCGACGGAGCGAAATGCCCGGTGGTCTACGACTCGGTGGGCAAGGACACCTGGGGGATTTCCCTCGACTGCGTGGCGCCACGCGGTCTGATGGTCAGCTTCGGCAATTCCTCCGGCGCGGTCAGCGGCGTGAACCTCGGCATCCTCGCGCAGAAGGGTTCGCTGTACGTCACCCGGCCGACGCTGGGGAGCTATGCGAACAGCGCCGAGAACCTGCAGACAATGGCCGACGAGCTGTTCGAGATGATCGCCAGCGGCGCGATCACGGTGGACGTCGCCCAGCGCGTGGCGTTGAGCGACGCGGCCCGCGCGCAGACCGAACTGGCCGCCGGCCGCACCACCGGCTCTACGGTACTGCTGCCGGACTGACCGCCGCCGTCAGGCCTCGCGCACCACCTTGCCGGTGCGCAGGTCGCGGATCAGGCTGGGGTTCTTGCGTCCGCCCAGATAGCCGCCGAGGACGTGGTCCAGCTGCTTCGGAAAGTACTGCTCGACACGCAGGCGACTGCGCGCGGCGGGACGCCCGGAAGGGTTCGCCGACGTGGACACCAGCGGGCCGGTGAGGGCGCAGAGTTCGCCGACCAGCGAATGGTCGCTGACGCGCAGGGCAACGCTGTCGTGTTCGCCGGTGATCCATTCCGGCAGGCGGTTCTGGTGCGGCACCAGCCAGGTATTCGGGCCGGGCCAGGTGCTCGCCAGCCGCGCCAGCCACGCCTCGGGCAGGTCGTTGAGAAGGAAGTCGAACTGGCGAATGGTGTCGGCGACCAGGATCAACCCCTTCTCCACGGGGCGCTCCTTGAGCGCCAACAGCCGGTACACCGCCTCGCTGCACCAGGGATCGCAGCCCAGTCCCCAGACCGCCTCGGTCGGATAGGCGATCACCCCGCCATTGCGGACCACCCGTGCCGCCTGTTGCACTTTCCAGCTGCTGACCATCGCTCGTCTCCCATCGCAAAAACCTGCGCAGTGTACCCAAGCGAGGCGGCGCTGGAAGCGCTAGCGCCGCACGCCGAGCCAGCGACCGGCTTCGCTGGCGACGCGGCCGTCCAGTTCGAGATCGGTGAGTGCGGCGAGCACCTTCGGCAACGGCCAGCCACTGGCCTCGGCCAATGCCTCGCTGCTGTATGGCGCGGCGAACAGCAGCTCCAACAGCGGATGCGTCGGCGCTGGGGGCTCGGCGACGGACGCGGTGGGCGAAACGACCTGCCAGCCGCGCAGGGCTTCGAGGATGTGCTCGACGCTCTCCACCAGCAGCGCGCCGTCGCGGATCAGCTGGTGGCAACCGCGCGCGCCGGGATGATGGATCGAGCCAGGGATCGCATAGACCTCGCGGCCCTGCTCGGCGGCCAGCCGCGCGGTGATCAGCGAACCGCTTGAGGGGCTCGCCTCGACCACCAGCACACCGACGGACAGTCCGCTGATGATCCGGTTGCGCCGCGGAAAGTTGCTCGCCTGCGGCGGGCTGTCCAGCGGCAGCTCGGACACCAGCGCGCCGCCCTCGCGGGCGATGCGTTCGGCCAGCGCCTTGTGCCGCTGCGGGTAGATGCATTGCAGGCCGGTGCCCAGCACCGCCACGGTGGCGCCGCCCGCCTCCAGGGCGCCCAGGTGCGCGGCGCCGTCGATACCCAAAGCCAGCCCGCTGGTGATCACGAAGCCGCCACGTGCCAGGCTGCGCGCGAAGCTTTGCGCGGTATTCAGACCGGGCCTGGAGGCGCGCCGGCTGCCGACGATGGCCAGCTGCGGACGCTCCAGCAGGTTTACGTCGCCGGCGACGAACAGCAGCGGCGGGGCGTCCGGCAGCTCGGCGAGCAACGCCGGATAGCGCGGGTCATCCCACATCAGCAGATGGTGGTTCGGCTGTTCCAGCCAGGCCAGCGCCGCCGCGGCGCGTTCACGAATGTCCTGGCTGCGTCGCGGCTCCGCACAACCGGCCGGCAGCCCGAGCGCGCGCCAGGCGGCGGCTGGCGCGCTGAGGGCAGCGGAAGCGCCAGCGAAGGCCTGCATCAGTCGGGCGAAGCGCCGTGGCCCCAGTTCGGGCAGGCAGTGCAGGCGAAGACGGGCTTCGAGTTCCGCGGGGGAAAGGCTCATCGGCGATCATCCTTGATCGACGCGCCGGCCAGCGGCCGGCGCCAGATAGCAGAAGCCCCGCAGTGCGGGGCTTCGGGGTGGTCAGGGGTTCTTGACCTTGTCCAGCACCGACAACTGCCGGCTGGCGGCCAGCACCAGCCCGTAACTGAGCTTCTCGTAGGTGCGAAAGACCATCATCAGGCCGGCGCGCTCGTCGGGAATCTTCACCGATTCGCCGGTGACGCGGTCGCGCACGGTTTCGCCGGTCTTGTACACCGCGAGCACGTTGCCTTCGGCCAGGCCATCGCGGCGGCCCTTGTTGATGGTCACCACGTCGAACTGACCGATCTGGTTGACGCCGCGCGGCACGTCGAGAATCACGCCATCCTCGATCGTCCGGGCCGGCTCACCGGGCATGAAGGATGAGTTGATCGCGCGTTCCTCGGTGGGGAACAGGCGATCACCGAGGCGCACTTCCTGTGTCGAGCGGGTCAGCATCACGGTCGCAACGTCGCCTTCCTGGGCGACCATTTCGGCGGTGCCGATGTCGTCGGCGTTGATGCCGAGGAACTCCCCGGTTTTCGGATCCTTGTAGGTGCGGCCCTGGCGGAAGATGCCGTAGGCCGGCTGGTCGTCCTCGAAGGTGCCGCGGGCGTAGACGCGGTCACCGCTGCCACTGACGACGCGTTCGGCATTGCCGGCGACGATGTAGGGCGCGCGGAGGAACTCCTCGGGCGTATCGACGATGCGGTTGCTCAGGAGGAAGCTGTTGATGGCGTTCAGCGGGATGGTCGGGATGGCTTCGGCCATCGGCGTGCTGCGTACCTGCGGCGACAGCTTGATGGTTCCGCGCGAGGCGCCGCGCTCAAGTTGCAGGCGCGGCTGGCCGTCGACATAGAAGAGGGTGAGGACATCGCCGGGGTAGATCAGGTGGGGGTTTTCGATTTGCGGGTTGGCGTGCCAGATTTCCGGCCACTTCCAGGGTTCACGTAGAAACTTGCCGGAAATATCCCAGAGGGTGTCGCCGCTGACCACCGTATAGCGATCCGGATGACCTTCCTTGAGCTGCACGGCTGCCTGAGCCAGACCGCCGAAGGCGAGCAGCACCAGGGCGAACAGTGATTTCCTCATGCGGTGAATCCCTTTATCATGTCCATTCACGTGAAACGCTTGGAAGCCGCCCCGTGCGGGCTTTTCAGGCGTTTTTCAAAGCTGCTCATCATCTTAGCAGCGCTATTTGAATTTATTCCACAAGTGCATCACAAACGCATATGGCGATACTGAATATCCTCGAATTTCCCGATCCGCGCCTGCGCACCATCGCCAAACCGGTGGTCAGCGTCGACGATTCCACGCGCCAGCTGATCGACGACATGTTCGAGACCATGTACGACGCACCCGGGATAGGACTGGCCGCCACCCAGGTCAACGTGCACCAGCGCATCGTGGTGATGGACCTGTCCGAAGACAAAACCGAGCCACGGGTATTCATCAACCCGGAGTTCGAGGTGCTGACCGACGAAATGGGCCAGTACCAGGAGGGGTGCCTGTCGGTACCCGGTTTCTACGAGAACGTCGAGCGCCCGCAGCAGGTCCGGATCAAGGCGCTGGACCGCGACGGCCAGCCCTTCGAACTGCTCGCCGAAGGCCTTCTGGCGATCTGCATCCAGCACGAATGCGATCACCTCAACGGCAAGCTGTTCGTCGACTACCTGTCCAACCTCAAGCGCGACCGGATCAAGAAGAAGCTGGAAAAACAGCACCGCCAGCAGGCTTGATCAGGTTTCCAAGGCTTGCTCCGGCAAGCCTTTTTGCATTCTGGAGCTCCTCTTTTGCGCATCGTTTTCGCCGGTACGCCGGAATTCGCCGCCCGCCACCTGCAGGTTCTGCTCGACGCCGGGCAGCCGATCGTCGCCGTCTACACCCAGCCGGACCGCCCGGCCGGACGCGGGCAGAAGCTGATGCCCAGCCCGGTGAAGCAGCTCGCCACGCAGCACGGGATTCCGGTGCTGCAACCGGCGACCCTGCGCGACCCCGCTGCCCAGGCCGAACTGGCGGCGCTGCAGCCGGACCTGCTGCTGGTGGTCGCCTACGGGCTGATCCTGCCGCAGGTCGTGCTCGACATCCCGCGCCTGGGCTGCGTCAACAGCCACGCCTCGCTGCTGCCGCGCTGGCGCGGCGCGGCACCGATCCAGCGCGCGGTGGAAGCCGGCGACAGTGAAAGCGGCGTGACCGTGATGCGCATGGAGGCCGGCCTGGACACCGGGCCGATGTTGCTCAAGGTGCGCACGCCGATCGCCGGCGACGACACCGGTGGCAGCCTGCACGACCGCCTCGCGGAGCTGGGCGCACAGGCGCTGCTGCAGGCGGTCGACGGGCTCGCCGCGGGGAGCCTGGTCGACGAGATCCAGGACGACGCGCTGGCCACCTACGCGCGCAAGCTGGACAAGGACGAGGCGCGCCTCGACTGGACGCGTCCGGCCGTCGAGCTGGAGCGCCAGGTGCGCGCCTTCAATCCCTGGCCGGTATGCCATTCGACCCTCGCCGGCGAACCCTTGAAGGTGCTCGCGGCGCGGCTTGGGGAAGGCCAGGGTCGGCCCGGCGAGATTCTCGCGGCCAGCCGTGACGGTCTGAGCGTCGCCTGCGGGGAGGGCGCGCTGCTGCTCACCCGCCTGCAACTGCCTGGCGGAAAACCGCTGGACTTCGCCGACCATTACAACAGCCGCCGCGAACGCTTCCTGCCCGGCACGGTACTCGGCCAATGAACCCGCGCCTGGCCGCCGCGCGGGCCCTGGCGGCGGTGCTTTCCGGCAAGGCCTCGCTGGGCAGCAGCCTGCCACCGCTGCTGGAGCGGGTGGACGCCCGCGACCGCGGCCTGGCCCAGGACCTTGCCTTCGGCACCGCGCGCTGGCAACCGCGACTGGCGCTGCTCGCCGAGAAGCTGCTGCAGAAACCGTTCAAGGCCGCCGACCGCGATGTCGAGGCGCTGCTGCTGATCGGCCTCTACCAGCTGTTCCATACGCGCATCCCGCCGCACGCCGCGATCGGCGAGACCGTCGCCTGCGCCGACGGCCTGAAGAAGTCGTCGCTCAAGGGCCTGCTCAACGCCGTGCTGCGCAACGCCCAGCGCGATGGCGATGCGCTGATCGCCAGCCTGGAGCGCGATCCGGTGCTGCACAGCGCACATCCACGCTGGTTGCAGAAGGCCCTGAAGGGGTTCTGGCCCGAGCACTGGCAGGCCATCTGCGCGGCGAACAACGCCCATCCGCCGTTGATCCTGCGGGTCAACCGCCAGCACGGCGCGCGCGATGCCTACTTCGCCGAACTGCAGGCCGCCGGCATCGCCGCCGCGCCCTGTGAGTTCAGTCGCGACGGCGTGCGCCTGCTCGAAGCGCGCGACGTGAAGACCCTGCCAGGCTTCGCCGAGGGCCGCGTCAGCGTGCAGGACGAAGCCGCGCAGCTGGCCGCCGGCCTGCTCGACCTGGCGCCCGGCCAGCACGTGCTCGACGCCTGCTGCGCGCCGGGCGGCAAGACCTGCCACCTGCTGGAAGCCGAGCCGACGCTCGACGTGCTCGGCGTCGACCTGGAAGAAAAACGCCTGGTGCGGGTGCGCGAAAACCTCGCCCGCCTGGGCCTGAATGCACGCCTGGTCGCCGCCGACGGCCGCGCCACCGGCGACTGGTGGGACGGCCGGCCGTTCCAGCGCATCCTGCTCGACGCGCCGTGCTCGGCCACCGGCGTCATCCGGCGCCACCCGGACATCAAGCTGACCCGCCAGCCCGCGGACATCCCGGCGCTGGCCGCGCTGCAGGGCGAGCTGCTGGACGCGCTGTGGCCGACCCTCGACGTCGGCGGCGTGCTGCTCTACGCCACCTGCTCGGTGCTGCCGACGGAGAACAGCGAGGTGATCGGCGCCTTCCTCGCTCGCCAGCCCGGCGCGCGCGAACTGGCAATCGCCGGGGGCTTCGGCATCGAACAGCCGCACGGCCGCCAGTTGCTGCCGCAGGAAGACGGCCATGACGGCTTCTACTATGCCAAGCTGGTGAAGATCGCCGCGACGCCGGCGAGCAAGGAGAACGGTTGAAAATCATCATCCTCGGCGCTGGCCAGGTCGGCGGCACCCTTGCCGAGCACCTCGCCAGCGAAGCCAACGACATCACCGTGGTCGACACCGACGGCGAGCGCCTGCGCGCCCTCGGCGACCGCCTCGACATCCGCACCGTCCAGGGCCGCGGCTCGTTCCCCACCGTGTTGCGCCAGGCCGGCGCCGACGACGCCGACATGCTGGTGGCGGTAACCAACAGCGACGAGACCAACATGGTCGCCTGCCAGGTCGCCTTCACCCTGTTCCACACCCCGACCAAGATCGCCCGGGTGCGCGAATCGGCCTACCTGACACGCTCCGGACTGTTCGACAACGACGCCATCCCGGTGGATGTGCTGATCAGTCCCGAGCAGGTGGTGACCAACTACATCAAGCGTCTGATCGAGTACCCCGGCGCGCTGCAGGTGATCGACTTCGCCGACGGCAAGGCGCAGCTGGTGGCGGTGCGCGCCTACTACGGCGGGCCGCTGGTCGGCCAGCAGCTGCGCCAGCTGCGCGAGCACATGCCCAACGTCGACACCCGCGTGGCGGCGATCTTCCGTCGCAACCGGCCGATAACGCCACAGGGCGACACCGTGATCGAGGCGGACGACGAGGTGTTCTTCATCGCCGCGACCGGGCACATCCGCGCGGTGATGAGCGAGATGCGCCGGCTGGAAAGTGACTACAAGCGCGTGGTGATCGCCGGTGGCGGGCAGATCGGCGAACGCCTGGCCGAAGCCATCGAGAGCCGCTACCAGGTGAAGGTGATCGAGATGAACCCGGCGCGCTGCCGCCACCTGTCGGACTCGCTGGACAGCACCATCGTGCTGCAGGGCAGCGCCTCGGACCGCGACCTGCTGCTGGAGGAGAACATCGCCGACGCCGACATCTTCCTCGCCCTGACCAACGATGACGAAGCCAACATCATGTCCTCGCTGCTGGCCAAGCGCCTGGGTGCGCGCAAGGTGATGAGCATTATCAACAACCCGGCCTACGTCGACCTGATCCAAGGGGGCGAAATCGACGTGGCGATCAGCCCGCAGCTGGCGACCATCGGTTCGCTGCTGTCCCACGTGCGGCGCGGCGACATCGTCAGTGCCCACTCGCTGCGGCGCGGCGCCGCCGAAGCGATCGAGATCGTCGCCCACGGCGACTCGCGGTCGAGCAAGGTGGTCGGGCGGATGGTCGAGGAAATCGCCCTGCCGTCGGGGACCACCATCGGCGCCGTGGTGCGTGACGAACAGGTACTGATCGCCCACGACGACACGCTGATCGAGTCCGGCGACCACGTGATCCTGTTCCTCGTCGACAAGAAGCACATCCGTGACGTCGAGCGCCTGTTCCAGGCCGGCCTGACGTTCTTCTGATCCGCGGAGGCGCGCATGCTCGAGTCGCTGGAAAGGATGCTCGCCAGGGGCGTCGACAATTCGCTGCTGCGCTTCGGCCTCGGCAAGGGCTACCTGGACGCCGGCGACTTCCCGCGCGCCGCCGGGCACCTGCGCCGCTGTGTCGAGCTTGATGCCACCTATTCCGCGGCCTGGAAGCTGCTCGGCAAGGCGCTGTTGCAGGCCGGCGATCCGGCGGCCGCACGCGAGGCCTGGGGCCAGGGCCTGCAAGCCGCGCAGGCGCGCGGCGACAAGCAGGCGGAGAAGGAGATGACGGTGTTCCTGCGCAAGCTGGACAAGCAGCGCTGAGGCGCTAGCGGATCAGGACGACAGCGCCGGGCTGCGCGGCAGCTGGCGCACGATCCAGTTCAGCAGAATCCCGTAGAGCGGCACGAAGAGGATCAGGCTGACCGTCAGCTTGATCGCGTAGTCGACGCTGGCGATCTCCACCCAGTTCGCCGCCATGAACGGGTCGCTGCTGTGCCAGAAGGCGATGGAGAAGAATACGAAGGTGTCCAGCAGGTTGCCGAGGATGGTCGAGGCGGTCGGCGCGATCCACCACTGGCGCATGCGCCGCAGGCGGTCGAACACCTGGATGTCGAGCAGCTGGCCGAAGGCGTAGGCGAGGAAGCTGGCCAGGGCGATGCGGAAGACGAACAGGTTGAACTCGCCCAGCGCGGCGAAGCCACCGAAGGCGCCATCGTGGAACAGCACCGAGACGATGTAGGAGGCGACCAGCGCCGGCAGCATCACCTTGGCGATCACCCGCCGCGCCGGTTCCTTGCCGAGCAGACGCACGGTGAGGTCGGTGGCCAGGAAGATGAACGGGAAGCTGAACGCGCCCCAGGTGGTATGCCAGCCGAACAGCGAGATCGGCAGCTGCACCAGGTAGTTGCTGGCGATGATGATGAGGATGTGGAAAGCGATCAGACCGGCCAGCGTCGCGCGGCGGGCCGATGAGGAAAACGTCGGCATCTTGCGTCCTTTTTGGAGTGATGGGGTGAGGGAACCCATTTCAGCGGCCGGCATTCTAGCCGCAGTGTCGCGTGCTGGTAAGCGTTTTCGTCGGCAGGCCGGCGAGCGGTGGCCTAGCCGGCCTCTTCGTCGAGGATGAAGCGCACCCCGACGCCTTCGCCGTCCGCGCGCATCACCTGCATCCTCAGCACCGGCGCCTCGATCGGCAGGTCCTGCACCTGGCCGCTGATCAGCGTGCCGGTGGCGAGACCAACCAGTTGCGGGTGACGGATGAAGACGCCGCCATCGGAGAGGTCGCGGGTCTGCGCGATGAGTTCACCGAAGCTTTCATGGCTGACCTTGATTCTGCACTTCATCGGGATGCGCGGATGGCGACGCTGATTAGACATGAGCAGCTTCCTCGGCATGGTGGCCACTTAATACCGTAGTTCGCCCCTCACGCCCAGCCCGCAGGGCACTTCAGTACCAGCGGGCCTCCCCTTCGGGGCGCTTCTTGAAACGCTTCATCGTCCACATGTACTGGCTGGGGTAGGTGCGCACATAGTTGCCGATGGTCTCGCTCATGGACGCCACTGCCGCCTCGACGTCCTCGCCGTACATGGCCTCCGGCGCCGCCTCGATGATGACCCGGTAACCGGAGCCGTCTTCCAGACGCAGCGCGTGGAGGAACACGCCCAGGGATTTCTTGTGGTCGAGCATGCCGGGGACGAACTTGCTGGTCAGCGCCCGCGTGCCGAGGAAGGGCACGAAGAAGCCGGCGGAAAGCGACGGCTCGGGGTCGGCGGGAATCCCTACGGCGCCGCCGCGGCGGACTTCCTTGATCACGCTGAGGATGCCTTCGCGGGTCGATGGCGCAACCCGATTGCCCATCTGCACGCGCTGGCGTTGCAGCAGATCGTCGACCGCCTTGAGCTTCGGCGGGCGGTAGAAGATGATCGGTTTGCACTGTGCGCAGTAGAAATGGTTGAGCACTTCCCAGTTGCCCAGGTGGCTGGTGATGCCGACCACGCCCTTGCCCGAGGCGAGTGCCTGCTGCAACACCTCGAGCCCCTGGACTTCACGCACCAGCGCCAGCGACTTGCCCGCCGGCCAGATCCACGCGCAGGCGCTTTCGGTGAGGGTCTTGCCGATGTCGATCAGGCTTCGGCGCAGGAGTTTTTCCAGCGCATCGGCATCCAGTTCCGGGAAGCACTTGCTCAGGTTGATCCGCGCCACTTCGCGCGTATCGGTGGGCAGCCGCCACATCAGCCAGCCGATGAACGCACCGAGCCCCTGCACAACACGCCAGGGCAGCAGCGCGAACAGGCGCAGGAAGCCTACGACCAACGCGCCTTTGAACTTCTCCACAACGGTCTCCGATTTTCAAAGGCAAGCATTGTACCCGTCTCGCCTACGCCTTTCAGCGCTACGGAGGTATCAGTTCATTGACAGAGCGCTATGACGATCGCATTCGAGGGTGTGGTCCATCACCATTCCGGTGGCCTGCATGTACGCATAGCAGATGGTCGGACCGACGAAGGTGAAGCCGAGTTTCCTGAGCGCCTTGCTCATCGCTTCGGCTTGCGCGGTCACCGCCGGCACGTCGCCGCGCCCGTCGAAGCGGTTGATCCTCGGTTGGCCGCCAACGAACGACCAGAGCAGCGTCACCGGGTCCTCAAGCTTCAGCCAGGCCTGCGCATTCCGGCGCGCGGCCTGCAGTTTGAGCCGGTTGCGG
The DNA here is from genome assembly GCF_002364635.1 of Pseudomonas sp. UBA3153. Lineage (NCBI taxonomy): Bacteria > Pseudomonadati > Pseudomonadota > Gammaproteobacteria > Pseudomonadales > Pseudomonadaceae > Pseudomonas > Pseudomonas sp. UBA3153. The sequence continues at coordinate 107,975 of NZ_DEYR01000048.1, read as the reverse complement.
ATGATGCCGGGGTCCTGCATGCGCTCCTCGATCTCCTCGTCGGTCATCCGCGCCAGGCGCTCGGCATCGAAACCGAACAGCACCTCACGGTAGCGCTCGCGCTTCTTCAGCACGGTTATCCACGACAGTCCCGCCTGGAAACCTTCGAGCAGCAGCATCTCGAACAGCCGCTGCGGATCGCGCTGCGGCACACCCCATTCCTCGTCGTGGTAGGCGATGTAGAGGGGATCGTCGGTGCACCAGAAGCAGCGCGGCATGGGCGTGAACCTCAGGGGGAAGGGCTGGACACTATAGCCAAGACACTGGTTAAAAAAACAGGTATCGAGCGGCGATTCGCGCTTCGAGGACCGACGTCGGGCTGCGCGCCCTGCGGGATGGCCGCGGCTTCGGTATACTCCCCGGTTTTTCGTCGCAGCCTCAACGGGTGATCTTTCTTGAGCCAGACCAAGCCCTCCGTGCGCACCTTCCAGGATCTGATTCTCGTCCTCCAGCAGTACTGGGCCGAGCAGGGCTGCGTGGTGATGCAGCCCTACGACATGGAAGTGGGCGCCGGCACCTTCCACACCGCCACGTTCCTGCGCGCCATCGGCCCGGAAACCTGGAACGCCGCCTACGTGCAGCCCTCCCGGCGTCCGGCTGACGGCCGCTATGGCGAGAACCCCAACCGCCTGCAGCACTACTACCAGTTCCAGGTGGTGCTCAAACCCAATCCGGAAAACTTCCAGGAGCTTTACCTCGGCTCGCTGAAGCGCATCGGCCTCGATCCGCTGGTGCACGACATCCGTTTCGTCGAGGACAACTGGGAGTCGCCGACCCTCGGCGCCTGGGGTCTCGGCTGGGAAATCTGGCTGAACGGCATGGAAGTCACCCAGTTCACCTACTTCCAACAGGTCGGCGGCATCGAATGCTACCCGGTGACCGGCGAGATCACCTACGGCCTGGAGCGCCTGGCCATGTACCTGCAGGGCGTCGACTCGGTCTACGACCTGATCTGGACCGACGGCCCGTTCGGCACCGTGACCTACGGCGACGTGTTCCACCAGAACGAGGTGGAGCAGTCCACCTACAACTTCGAGCACGCCAACGTCGACAAGCTGTTCGAGCTGTTCGATTTCTACGAGAGCGAGGCCAACCGCCTGATCGAGCTGGAGCTGCCGCTGCCGACCTACGAGATGGTCCTGAAGGCGTCGCACACCTTCAACCTGCTCGACGCCCGCCGCGCCATCTCGGTGACCGCGCGCCAGCAGTACATCCTGCGTGTTCGCGCACTCGCCCGCGCCGTGGCGCAGAGCTACCTGCAGGCCCGCGCGCGCCTCGGCTTCCCGATGGCCACTCCCGAATTGCGTGACGAAGTACTGGCCAAGCTGAAGGAGGCCGAATAATGACCACCAAGGATTTCCTGGTTGAACTGGGCACCGAAGAGCTGCCGCCGAAAGCGCTGAAAAGCCTCGGCGATGCCTTTCTCGCCGGCATCGAAAAAGGCCTCAAGGCCGCCGGCCTCGGCTACGCTTCCGCGCGCGTCTACGCCGCGCCACGGCGTCTCGCGGTGCTGGTCGAGCAGCTGGATAGCCAGCAGCCGGACCGCAGCGTCAATCTCGACGGCCCGCCGATCCAGGCCGCCTTTGACGCCGAGGGCAACCCCACTGCCGCGGCCCTGGGCTTCGCCAAGAAATGCGGCGTCGACCTCGCCGAGGTCGACCGCAGCGGCGCCAAGCTGAAGTTCAGCCGCAGCATCCCCGGCCAGCCCGCCATCGGCCTGCTGCCGGGCATCGTCGAGACCTCGCTGAACGACCTGCCGATTCCCAAGCGCATGCGCTGGGCGGCGCGCAAGGAAGAGTTCGTGCGCCCGACGCAGTGGCTGGTGATGCTCTTCGGCGACGACGTGATCGACTGCGAGATTCTCGCCCAGACCGCCGGCCGCGAGAGCCGCGGCCACCGCTTCCATCATCCGGATGCGGTGACCATCGCCAGCCCAGCCGCCTACGCCGAAACGCTGCGCGGCGCCCACGTGATCGCCGACTTCGCCGAGCGCCGGGCGCTGATCTCCGCCCGCGTCGCCGAACTGGCGGCGGCCGAGCAGGGCAGCGCGATCGTGCCGCCGGCGCTGCTCGACGAAGTCGCCGCGCTGGTCGAATGGCCGGTGCCGCTGGTCTGTTCGTTCGAGGAACGCTTCCTTGCCGTGCCGCAGGAAGCGCTGATCTCCACCATGCAGGACAACCAGAAGTACTTCTGCCTGCTGGACGCCAACGGCAAGCTGCTGCCGCGCTTCATCACCGTGGCCAACATCGACAGTCTGGATGCGACGCAGATCGTCTCCGGCAACGAGAAGGTGGTGCGCCCGCGCCTCACCGACGCCGAGTTCTTCTTCAAGCAGGACAAGAAGCAGCCGCTGGAAAGCTTCAACGAGCGGCTGAAGAAGGTGGTCTTCCAGGCCCAGCTCGGCACCGTCTACGACAAGGCCGAGCGCGTCTCGAAACTGGCGGCGTTCATCGCCGAGCGGGTCGGCGGCGATGCGCGCAACGCCGCGCGTGCCGGCCTGCTGAGCAAGTGCGACCTGGCCACCGAGATGGTCGGCGAGTTCCCGGAGATGCAGGGCATCGCCGGCTACTACTACGCGCTCAACGGCGGCGAGCCGGAAGACGTGGCGCTGGCACTGAACGAGCAGTACATGCCGCGCGGCGCCGGCGCCGAGCTGCCGACCACCCTGACCGGCGCCGCCGTGGCGGTGGCCGACAAGCTCGATACCCTGGTCGGCATCTTCGGCATCGGCATGCTGCCCACCGGCAGCAAGGACCCCTACGCCCTGCGTCGCGCCGCCCTCGGCGTACTGCGCATTCTCATCGAGAAGGGCCTGGACCTGGACCTGAACGAGACCGTGGCCTTCGCCATCCGCCAGTTCGGCGGCCAGGTGAAAGCCAACGGCCTGGCCACCCAAGTGCTGGATTTCGTCTTCGACCGCCTGCGTGCGCGCTACGAAGACGAAGGCGTGGACGTCGCCGCCTACCAGGCGGTACGCGCGCTGCAGCCGGGCTCCCCGCTGGACTTCGACCAGCGCGTGCAAGCGGTGCAGCTGTTCCGCCGCCTGCCGGAAGCCGCTGCCCTGGCCGCCGCCAACAAGCGCGTGTCGAACCTGCTGGGCAAGTTCGACGGCACGCTGCCGGCCGGCGTCCAGGCGCACTACTTCGACAACCCCGCCGAGTTCTCCCTGTACGCCGCGATGCAGCAGGCCGACCAGGCGGTCCGGCCGATGGCGGCGGCGCGGCAGTACAGCGAGGCGCTGGCGCGCCTGGCCGCGCTGCGCCAGCCGGTGGATGCGTTCTTCGAAGCGGTGCTGGTGAACGCCGAAGACGCCTCGGTACGCGCCAACCGCTACGCGCTGCTGGCGCAGTTGCGCGGGCTGTTCCTCGGCGTGGCGGACATTTCGCTGCTGGGGTGAGGAAGGGGGGATGCCGCCACGCGGCTGACCCCTGCTGCGCGACGAAGCCGGCGGAAACGCCGGCTGCTACGGCACGCGGTGCCGAACGCGGTTCAGGGGAGGGCTACACCCGTCCCGCCGGCCTCAATCGTCATCGTCGTCGTCATCATCCATCTTGCGCCGCGGCACCAGCTTGGGATCGACCAGTATGGCGCGGTAGATCTCCACGCGGTCGCCCGGCTGCAGCGGGGCCTCCAGCTTCACCAGCTTGCCGTAGATGCCGACCTTGCTCTTCGCCAGGTCCAGCGCCGGGAAGCGCTTGAGCACTCCCGAACGCTCGATGGCGTCGCGCACGCAGCAGTCCTCCGGCACGTCCAGTTCCAGCCAGGCCTGATTATTGGCCTCGGCATAAGCAACGACGATCTGCATGTTCCTGCTCCCTGAAAGTCAGTGGCAGCCACCGCCGAGCGCGGCGGCGGGTGCGGCCTGGATGCCCTGGCGTGCCTGCTGGCGCTGATCGATCCAGCGCTTGAGCGCGAGCAGGAAGCCCAGCGCGAAGAACGCGCCCGGCGGCAGGATCATCAGCAGGAAGCCCTTGTAGTCGGGGATCACCCGGGTCTCGAGAAAGGCGAACGAGGAGCCGAGCAGCAGGTGCGCGTCGGCGAACAGCGTGCCGTTGCCGATCAGCTCGCGGATCGCACCGATCAGGGTCAGCGCGAAGGTGAATCCCAGCCCCATGAACAGGCCGTCGAGGGTCGAGGCGACCACGCCGTTCTTCGAGGCGAAGGCCTCCGAGCGTCCAAGCACCGCGCAGTTGGCGACGATCAGCGCGATGTACAGACCAAGCACCTGGTACAGCGCGTGGGCCCAGGCGTTCATCATCATGTCCAGCAGCGTCACCAGGGTGGCGATGATGACGATGAACACCGGGATGCGGATGGCCTCGGTCACCGCCTGGCGAATCATCGAAACCAGCAGGTTGGCGCAGACCAGCACGAGCGTCGTGCACAGGCCCATGCCCAGGCCGTTGGTCGCCGAGCCGGTGACCGCCATGGTCGGACACATGCCGAGCACCTGGGCGAACACGATGTTGTTGCTCCACAGTCCGTCCTGGGCGATGCGCAGGTAGTTGCTCATTGCGATTCTCCGGCGGCGAGGGTTTCGCCGAACAGTTGCTGGCGATGGCTGGCGAAGAACTCCAGGCCCTCACGGATTTCCTTGACCACCGCGCGCGGGGTGATGGTGGCGCCGGCGAACTGGTCGAAGTCGCCGCCGTCCTTCTTCACCGCCCAGCGCTCCACGGGCGGATTGCCCAGCGAGAGACCCTGGAAGCGGGTGATCCAGGGGTTCTTTTCGACGTCGATCTTGTCGCCCAGCCCCGGGGTTTCCTTGTGCTTGAGCACCCGTGCGCCGAGCAGCGCGCCTTCCGGCGAAATGGCCAGCAGCACCTCGATGTCACCGGCATAGCCACGCCCGTGCACGGCGAAGATCGCCGCCACCGGCTTGCCCTGCAGCGTGGCGCGGTAGACGTCGAGCGGCCCTTCCGGGCCGTCGACCTGCGCGCGGGTCTGCAGCAGGTCGTTGTCGTAGCTGCCGTGCGGCAGCACGCGGGACAGGTTATTGCGCAGGTCCTGGGCCTCGGCGGCGAGGATCGGGTCGTGCGTGCGCTGCGCCGCCCAGCCGAGGGCGGCGCAGGTGACCAGGACCACGGCGCCGAGCATCAGGCTCTGGTAGCTGAGGTAGCCGTGCAGACGCTGCCAGTTCATGGCGCCCTCCGGTTGAATGGTTGCAGGGCGGCACCCTGGCGAGTGCGGCCATAGATGCGCGGACGCAGGTAACGGTCGATCAGCGGGGTCGCCGCGTTCATCAGCAGCAGGGCGAAGGCCACCGCCTCGGGATAGCTGCCGTAGGTGCGGATCAGGTAGATCAGCACGCCGCACAGCAGGCCGAAGAGCAGCCGCCCGGCGGCGGACGCCGGGCAGGTCACCGGGTCGGTGACGATGAACCAGAGGGTCAGCATGAAGCCGCCGGAGAGCAGGTGATAGAGCGGGCTGGCATAGCGCAGCGGATCGATCAGGTACATCGCCAGCGCCGGCAGGGCGAGGCCGAGGGTCAGCCCCACGGGCGCCTGCCAGGTGATCACCCGGCGCGCCAGCAGGAAGCAGCCGCCGAGCGCCAGCAGTAGGGCGGAACCCTCGCCCATGCTGCCGGCGCGCTCGCCGAGCAGCGCCTGCAGCGGTCGGTAGATGTCCGCCAGCGCCGCGCTCAATGCGCTACCGCGGCTCAGCTCGGTCTTCACGTGGCCGAGCAGGGTGGCCGAAGCGTAGGCATCGGTCTGCGCCCCACCGAAGGTGATCTGCAGAGACTCGATGATACCCGGCGCCGGCAGGCTGCCCAGCGCGAGCGGCTGCACCCAGCGGGTCATCTCCACGGGGAAGGCAATCAGCAGGATCACGCGTGCCGCCATCGCCGGGTTGAACAGGTTCTGCCCCAGCCCGCCGAACAGCTGCTTGACCAGCCCGATCGCCAGCAGCGCACCGACCAGCGCCACCCACCAGGGCGCCCACGGCGGCAACGAGAGCGCCAGCAGCCAGCAGCTGAGCAGCGCCGAACCGTCGCCGAGGGCGCGCAGCGGGCGTTTCTGCAGGCGCAGGCAGAGCGCCTCGATGAGCAGCCCGCAGAGGATGCAGGTGAGGAACAGGAAGAGTGCCGGCCAGCCGTACTGGCTGAAGCCGTAGAGGGTCGCGGGGAGCAACGCTAGGATCACCTCGAGCATCATCCGCCGCAGGCTGGGCCCGGCGTGGGCGTGTGGCCCGTGGACCACGCTGGTCTCGCTCATTGGCTTTTCTCCGTCTGCGCCATGGCCGCCGCGCGACGCGCCGCCAGCCGCGCCTGTTCGCGGGCGAAGCGGGCCTCGCGCTGCTCGGCGAGCCGGCGCGTGGCGTCCAGCTTGCGTTGCTGGCGGGCCATCGTGGCCAGCTCGTTGCGCGCGTAGTTGAAGTAGTGGGTCAGGGGGATGTTCGACGGGCAGATGTACGAGCAGGCGCCGCAGCCGATGCATTCCTTCAGGCCCAGGGCCTGCGCGCCCTTGAGGTCGCCGGTGCGGATGTAGGCGGCCATCTCCAGCGGCATCAGCCCCTGCGGGCAGCCGCGTACGCAGTTGGCGCAGCGCACGCAGGGCTCCGGCGCCCGCTCGGCGACTTCCGCCGCGGAAAGTGCCAGCACGCCGCTGCAGCCCTTGACCACCGGCACGTCGGCACGCGGCAGTTGCATGCCCATCATCGGCCCGCCCATGACCAGGCGTGCCGGGGTTTGCAGATAGCCACCGGCGCCTTCGATCAGGCGGCTGATGAGGGTGCCGAAGGGCACTTCCCAGTTGCCCGGGTGGGCCATCGCGCCGCCGGCCAGGGTGACGATGCGCGACACCAGCGGTTGCCCGTGGACCAGGGCGCGCGCGACGCTGTAGGCGGTGGCGACGTTGTGCACCAGCACGCCGGCGTCGGCGGCGCGGCCGCCAGCGGGGATTTCGCGGCCGGTCAGCCATTTCACCAGTTGCTTGTCCGAACCCATCGGGTAGCGGCTGGGCACCGACTGCACCTCGACTTCAGTACCGAGCGCGGCCAGGCGCAGCGCGGCGAGGGCTTCGGGCTTGTTGTCCTCAACACCCAGCAGCACCTGGCGCGCCTGCACGGCATGACGGATCAGCCGCGCGCCGGTGATCACCTCGGCGGCGCGCTCGCGCATCAGCAGGTCGTCGCTGGTCAGGTAGGGCTCGCACTCGCCGCCGTTGATCACCAGCGTATCGATGCCGCGGCGCAGGCTCAGCTCCAGCTTCACCGCGGAAGGAAAGGTCGCTCCGCCGAGGCCGACGATACCGGCCTCGCCCACCCGCCGGCAGACGTCTTCCGGCGCCAGGGCGAAGGGATCGGCGGCGACCTCCAGGTCGACCCAGCGGTCGTCGCCGTCGACTTCCAGCACCAGCGTCGGCAGCGGCAACCCGGACGGGTGCGGCGCCGGGTATTCGCCGAGCGCGCGCACCAGCCCGGACGTCGGCGCATGCAGCGGCGCGGAGATGTTGCCCTGGCCGGCGGCCAGCAGTTGACCCTTGAGCACGCGCTGGCCGACGCCAACCACCGGCATGGCCATCTCGCCGACGTGCTGCTGCAGCGGGATGAACAACAGTTCGGGCAGCGGAAGTCGACGGATCGGCTGCGCGCTGGACTCTTCCTTGCGACCGGCTGGATGGACCCCGCCGCGCCAACGATTCCATTTCATCCTCATACCTCTCGGGTCGCCAGGGGCCGTTCCCAGCCCCAGGTCAGCAGGCTCGGGGCCACCGGGGTCAGCTGTATCGCCTCGGTGGGGCAGATCGCCTGGCATTTGCCGCAGGCGGTGCAAGCGTCGCCGAACACCTGGTGCAGTTGCTTGGCGGCGCCCATCACCGCATCGGTCGGGCAGACCTTGAAGCAGCGGGTGCAGCCGATGCACAGGTGCTCGAGCACCTGCGCCACGCGCGGCACGTCATCGGGCATGTCGGCGAGGTTCATCTCCACGCCGAGGCGCTCGGCCAGCGCCTGGGCCACCGCGCGACCACCGGGCGGGCACAGGGTCAGCGGAGCCTCGCCCTTGGCCAACGCCTGTGCGGCGCCGGCACAGCCGATGTAGCCGCACTGGCCGCACTGGCTGCCGGGAAGCATCTTCAGCAGCTCTTCCTCGAGCTCATCGCGCGGCACGCGCAGCAGGCGGTCGGCACCGCCGAGCAGGAAGCCCAGGGCCAGGCCGAGGGCGGTCAGCGGCATTACGGTCATCAGCATGGAGGTGCTCCTTAAAGTCCGCCGAGGCCGGCGAAGCCCATGAACGCCACGGCCAGCAGGCCGGCGCAGACGAAGGCGATCGGCGAGCCGCGGAACAGCGCGGGGGTGTCGGCCAGCGCCAGACGCTCGCGCAGGCCGGCGAACAGCACCATTACCAGGGTGAAGCCGAGCGAGGAGCCGAAGCCGTCGAGCAATGAGACGGCGAAGCCGGCCTTGCTCGATGCGCTGACCAGCGGAATACCGAGCACCGCGCAGTTGGTTGTGATCAGCGGCAGGTAGATGCCGAGCACCTGGTACAGGCCGGGGCTGACCTTGCGCACCAGCATCTCGGTGAACTGCACGAGCGTGGCGATGATCAGGATGAACGCGAGAATGCGCAGGAACTGCAGCCCCAGCGGCGCCAGCATGAGGTTCTCGACCAGCCAGCAGCAGGCGGCGGCGAGGGTGAGCACGAAGGTGGTCGCCATACCCATGCCGAGGGCGCTGTCGATCTTGCTCGACACCCCCATGAACGGGCAGAGGCCGAGAAACTTCACCAGGATCACGTTGTTGACCAGGGCGGTCGAGAGCAGCAGTAGCAGATAGTCAGACATGGGGGGCACCTCCTTGGCTGTCCCAGCGCAAGCGCCGTGCCAGTCGAAAAAAGTGCGGCAAGCCCACGTCATTCGGGGCCTGCGCCCAATCGGAGGGCATCGCGGAGCTGTCAGGCTTGGCCCGAAGGGTGGGGCTTTGTCGGGTATGGCACACAGCCCCGGGCGTCTGTATGTGGACCCGGCCGCGCGCCACGCCGCTGCGGCATTGGGGACTGGCACATATCCCTATCAATGGAACGGTTATTGCTCCTTATCCGGGGTCCTCTCTGTGAGCGAGCACGCCCGCATGTCCAGATCGACCTCTCTGAACTCCGACTCGTCCTCCGTCCCGAGCGAACCGGGCGATTACGATCAGCTTCCGCCCCAGGTGTTCCGCCAGGCGGTCGAACAGTCGGCGCTGGCGATCTCCATCACCGACGCCCACGCCCACATCGTTTATGCGAACCCGGCGTTCCAGCGCGTCACCGGCTACACCCTGCCGGAGGTGATCGGCCGCAACGAGTCGATCCTCTCCTACCGCGTCACCCCGCCGATCGTCTACGAGAGCATGTGGGCGCAGCTGCTGCGGCAGAAGCCGTGGAACGGCCTGCTGGTGAACCGGCGCAAGGACGGCTCGCGCTACCTCGCCGACCTGACCATAACCCCGGTGCTCGACGAGGAGCAGAACATCACCCATTACCTGGGCATGCACCGCGACGTCACCGAGATGCACCGCCTCGAACGCCAGGTGCGCAACCAGAAGACCCTGATCGAATCGGTGGTGGACGCCGCGCAGGTGGCGATGGTACTGCTCGACTCGCGCGAGCGCGTGCTGCTCAGCAACCAGACCTACAAGAAGCTGATCGGCGACCTCGCGCCGGACCCGGCGCAACTGCTGCTTTCCGCGCTCGAGCGCGAGGTACCGGCGTTCGACCGGGTCAACGCGCTCGCCAGCGGCTTCGCCCCGCTGGAAGTGCGCATCGACCGCCAGGACCGCGAGCCGCTGTGGTTCAGCTGCGCCGGCTCGCTCATCGACGAGCAGGACACCAGCGCCGAAGCCTTCTACGAGAACCGCGGCTACCGCTACATGCTGCTGGTCGTGCAGGACATCAGCGAGCTCAAGCGCCAGCAGGACCACATCCGCGCCAGCGGCCTGCGGGCCCTGCTCACCGAGCAGGAACGCGTGCGCAGCGTGCGTGAGACGCTGTCCGGGGCGATCTACCAGCTCGGCGGGCCGCTGAACATGATCGCCGCCGCGGCCAAGCTGCTGGAACGCCAGCCGCAGCTCGACCAGCAGGCGCTGAAGAAGATGTTCGATGACGTGCTGCGCGTCGGCGGCATGACCCTGGACAACCTGAACGCGAGCATTCCGGCGCTGGCCCAGGAGCCGCTGCAGCCGGTCAACCTCAACGCCATCCTGCAGAACGTGCTGTGGATCCTCACCCCGCGTCTGCTCGGCCTGGGCATCGTCGTGGAGTGGCGTCCGGAGTCGCTGCTGCCCAACGTCAACGGCCTGCCGACCTCGCTGACCATGCTCTTCAAGCAGTTGCTGGACAACGCCATCGAGGGCATCGACGCCAGGCGCCAGGGCACCCGCGAGATCAGCGTGACGACGCTGGCCCGCGAGGACCATGTCGAAGTGCTGATCGAAGACAGCGGCGCGGGCATCGCCGCCGAGCTGCAGAGCCGCGTGTTCGAGCCGTTCTTCACCACCAAGACGCGCGGCCAGCCGCACATCGGCATGGGCCTGACCATGGCCCAAGACGTGGTGATGCGCCACGAGGGCCTGATCGAGATCGACTCCGCGACCGGCGAGGGCTGCCAGGTAAGGGTGCAGATCCCCTATGTCTGAGTTCAACGAACGTCTCGACCAAGGCACCCTACAGGCGATCCTCGCCGGCGAGCTGGAAACCCTGTTTCTGGTCAGCCGCGTGCTCTCTCATTCGCTCAACCTGAAGGAAACCCTCAGCTCGGTGCTGCAGGTGCTGCACGAACGCGGCGGCCTGGAGCGCGGCATGGTCTGCCTCGCCCCGCCCGGCGAGGACGGCCTGCTGGTGTACGCCGTGCAGGGCATGCCGGAGCTGACCGTCGGCGGGGTGCGCTACCAGACCGGCGAGGGCATCGTCGGCAGCGTCTTCGTCGAGGGCGCCGGACTGGTGCTGCCGCGCCTGGGCGACGACCCGCGCTTTCTCTCGCGGCTGGGCATCTACGATCCGCAACGCGCGTTCATCGGCATGCCGATCCGCAGCAGCCGGGAAATCATCGGCGTGTTCGCCGCGCAACCGAACACCGTACACCTGCAGTTGCTCGAGGAACGCGGGCGCTTCCTCGAGATGGTCGCCAACCTGATCGGCCAGAGCGTGCGCCTGGCCTGGGAAGTGGAAACCGAGAAGCAGGCGCTCAAGGACGAGCGCGACCAGCTGCGCCGAACGGTGCGCGCGCAGTACGGCTTCGACAACATCATCGGCCACTCCTTCGCCATGCGGCACGTGTTCGACCAGGTGCGCCAGGTATCCAAATGGAACACCACGGTGCTGATCCGCGGCGAGACCGGCACCGGCAAGGAGCTGATCGCCAACGCCATCCACTACAACTCGCCGCGCGCACGCGGGCCGATGATCAAGCTGAACTGCGCGGCGCTGCCGGAGAACCTGCTGGAGTCCGAGCTGTTCGGCCATGAGAAGGGCGCCTTCACCGGCGCCATGACCCAGCGCCAGGGCCGCTTCGAGCAAGCCAACGGCGGCACCCTGTTCCTCGACGAGATAGGCGAAGTGTCCGCGGCGTTCCAGGCCAAGCTGCTGCGCGTGTTGCAGGAAGGCGAACTGGAACGCGTCGGAGGCACCCGCACGCTGAAGGTCGACGTGCGGGTGATCGCCGCGACCCACCGCGACCTGGAAAGCGACGTGGCCAAGGGCAAGTTCCGCGAGGATCTGTACTACCGGCTGAACGTGATGCCGATCGTCATGCCGCCGCTGCGCGAGCGCATGGAGGATATCCCCGACATCGCCCAGTTCCTCATCCAGAAGATCTCCCGCCTGCAGGGCCGCGAGCTGGAGCTCACCGACGCCGCCCGGCGGGTGCTGATGCACCACGACTGGCCGGGCAACGTGCGCGAGCTGGAGAACAGCCTGGAGCGCGCCGCGGTGATGTCCAGCGACGGCCTGATCGACCGCGACCAGGTGCTGCTCACCGGGATCAACGAGCAGATCAACGTCGGCCGCAGCGAGCCCGTGGCGCTGGACGACGACAGCCTCGACGAACGTGAGAAGGTGATCGCCGCCCTCGAACAGGCCGGCTGGGTGCAGGCCAAGGCCGCGCGCCTGCTGGGCATGACGCCACGGCAGATCGCCTACCGCATCCAGACACTGAACATCCGCGTGAAGCAGCTGTAAGCCACCTGAAGGACGGCGCAGCGCCTGCTGGCGATCGCCGTGCGCGGATCGCCAGCGGGCTCGCGCCTCTCAGCAGCAATCGTCCTCGACCCGGTACAGCAGGGTCTGCGCCTCGTCGTCCTGACGCCGCTCGAAAAGCTCGTGGATGATGTTCACCTGCGCGTGCAGCAGCAGCCGGGCGTCGTCTTCGGAGCCGTCGCGATCGCCGAGCTTTTCGCGGAAATAGCGGCACAGCACGCAGTTGCCGTCGTCTTCGGCGATGTGGTGCTGGATGCGCGCGTAGATCAGGCGGATGCAGTGGTCGCAATCGATGTAGGGCAGGTCGCCCTCACCGGCGATGCTGCGGTAGGTGGTCGTAGTGCCGCTGGTGTTCATGCTGCCTCCGGAATGGGGCCCTCCGTCGCGGGAGAGCGGTCGCTGGAAGGCCATCCTAGGAAGCCGACCCGGCGCGGTCTGTCAGCCAGCCGACAGTGCGTTCTTGTCCTGCGCGCGCCAGCTGCTGTAGCGCCAGCCGCTGCGTTCGCGCAGCAGGTCGGCGCGGTGGATGAGGAAGGTGCCGCCGCCGTCGCGCTCGAGGATGCCCTCGCGGGTCAGCCGGGCGATCAGCGACGACAGCGTCTGCCGGGTGGTGCCAAGCAACTGGGCGATGTCCTCGGTGTTCAGCGCCAGCGGCAGGCGCCAGCTGCGCGCGTCGACCAGTTCGCCCTTGCGCAGCAGCATGCCGTCGAGAAAGCGCGCCAGGCGCCCCTCGACATCGCGAAAGGCCAGGTCCTCGATGATCTGCATGGCGTTGCCCAGCGACTGCGCCAGCACACGGATCACCACCGGCGCGGCCTCGGGCAGCGCCGCCAGCTTGCCGAGCATGGTCCGCGTCTCGGTCACCAGCACGTCGCACTCGCTGATCGCCTGCAGGTAGGCGCGGCTGTGGGTGCTGTAGATATCGCCGGGCTCGAGGAAGGTCAGCGTCTGCTCCTTGTCCTCGAACGTGAGGAACACGCGAATCCGCCCACTGCGCAGGATGAACACGCTGTCGCGGATCTCGTGCGGGCCGCCAAGGATCTCGCCCTGCACCAGGCGGCGCACGCGGAAGCCTTCCAGCAGCGCGGCGCGCGAGGGTTCGGAGAGGGCATCGAGCAGGCGTTGGGACTGGTGATCGTTCATCGGCGGGCTCCGGTTCGGCAGTGTCGCGCGAGGCGACCACCCAGCATCCCCAGCAAGGAGCTTGCCGTCGCCAGCCTTCGCGACCAACCGCCGCAGCGGGCCCGCCAGCCGGAGCCTGGACGGCCTCTGCCCGCGGGCCCGGCGACAGGCCCGACGCCGCGAAGGCGCAGGGCTGTCGCAAACCTCACATTCCTCCCATCGCACGTGGGGCGTTGTTCACACAGATCGCCGAAAGCGCCAGCGCGATTTCCGATATTCGTTTGGAAACAATGGGTTGGCGTTCGATAGAGGCAACGGCACAGCGCTTGCAATCCGACCTTCATCTCACCCGGAGGAAGCGTCCATGGACCTGCCCGTTCTGTTCAACGACCCACCGGCGTCTCCTTCGGGCGGCTGCGCGGCCAACTCGTGCGGTTCCAGCGATGACCAGCTCGGTCATCTGCCGGAGGCGATACGCGACAAGGTGTTCAACCACCCGTGCTACTCGGAGGACGCCCACCACTACTTCGCGCGCATGCACGTCGCGGTGGCGCCGGCCTGCAACATCCAGTGCCACTACTGCAACCGCAAGTACGACTGCGCCAACGAATCGCGCCCCGGCGTGGTGTCGGAGGTGCTCAGCCCGGAACAGGCGGTGAAGAAGGTCAAGGCGGTCGCCGCGGCGATTCCGCAGATGAGCGTGCTCGGCATCGCCGGGCCGGGTGACCCGCTGGCCAACCCGCAGCGCACCTTCGACACCTTCCGCATGCTCAGCGAGCAAACCCCGGACATCAAACTCTGCGTCTCGACCAATGGCCTGAGCCTGCCGGAGAGCGTCGAGGAGCTGAGCAAGCACAACATCGACCACGTCACCATCACCATCAACTGCGTCGACCCCGAGGTGGGCGCGAAGATCTATCCATGGATCTTCTGGCAGAACCGCCGCATCCGCGGCATCGAGGCCGCGCGCATCCTCATCGAGCAGCAGCAGCGCGGGCTGGAGATGCTGGTGGAGCGCGGCATCCTGGTGAAGGTCAATTCGGTGCTGATCCCCGGCGTCAACGACGAGCACCTCAAGGAGGTCTCGCGCATCGTCAAGGAGAAGGGCGCCTTCCTGCACAACGTGATGCCGCTGATCGCCGAAGCCGAGCACGGCACCTTCTACGGCCTCACCGGACAGCGCGAACCGAGCCACGCCGAATTGCAGGCGCTGCAGGATGCCTGCGCCGGCGACATGAACATGATGCGCCACTGCCGCCAGTGCCGTGCCGATGCGGTCGGCCTGCTCGGCGAAGACCGTGGCGCGGAGTTCACCCTGGAAAAGATCGACGCCATGGAAATCGACTACGCCGCGGCGATGGAAACCCGCGCCCGGGTTCACGCCGATATCGCCGAGGAGCTCGCCCAACGCCGCCAGCACGGACCCGCGCCGGTGCCCATCCTGCAAGCGTCCGGGCCGACCGCGCTGATGGCGGTGGCCACCAAGGGCGGCGGCCTGGTCAACGAACACTTCGGCCACGCCCGCGAGTTCCTGATCTACGAAGCGTCCCCCGCCGGCGTGCGTTTCATCGGCCACCGCCGGGTGGAAACGCCCTACTGCGAAGGCGACAGCAGCTGCGGCGAAGGTGAAAGCGCGCTGGCGAAGATCATCGACGCACTGGAAGGCTGCCGCGCGGTGCTCTGCGCCAAGGTCGGCTACGAGCCCTGGAGCGCGCTGGAGAACGCCGGCATCCAGCCCAACGGCGAACACGCCCTGGAGCCCATCGAGGAAGCCGTGCTGGCGCTTTACCAGGAGCTGCTGGAGGCCGGCAAGCTGACCGACGAAGTCGCCCAGCAGCGGCAGAGCGCCTGACCCGCCACCGATCCAAGAGGCCCCGGAACAGGGGCCGCCGTTCACCGAGGAGAACCCCGATGGCCCTGGAAATAATCGATAGCTGCGTCAACTGCTGGGCCTGCGTTCCGGTCTGTCCGAACGATGCGATCCACCAGGCCCAGCCACACTTCCTCATCGATGCGGACAAGTGCACCGAATGCGTCGGCGACCACGACGAAGCCCAGTGCGCGAGCATCTGCCCGATCGAGGGCGCGATCCTCGACGAGCTGGGCGATGCGCTGAACCCTCCCGGCTCGCTGACCGGCATCCTGCTGTCGGCCGGCGAGCTTCCTTCCTCAATCCCCCAGGACATCCGATGACCACCCTGCATTTCTATGGCAAGCCCGGCTGCAAAGGCAATCAGCGTCAGCTGGAGCAACTCGCCGCGCTGCACGTACCGGTCGAGGTCCACGACCTGCGCGCCGAGGCCTGGACGGCCGAACGCCTGCTGCGATTCCTCGGTCCGCTGCCGGTGGCCGAATGGTTCAACCCGACCGCCCCGAGGGTCGCCTCCGGCGAGATCCGCCCGCAGGAACTCGGCGCCGAAGAGGCCCTGGAACTGTTGCTCAGCGAACCACTGCTGACCCGCAGGCCGCTGCTGCAACGCGGTGAGCGCTTCCTGGTGGGTTTCGAAGCCGCACAAGTGGACAGCTTGCTGGAGCTGCCGGCGGGAAGCATCGGCAGCGGCCTGGAAGGCTGCGCCTGCGGCAAGCACGGCTGAGATGCCAGCCGTGCGGCGGGCCGGGCAAACGGTGGGCTGAAGCCCACCCTACGCGGCCGTCATTGCTCTGAAATGATCAGGAACCGGACCCGATCGGCACATCGCGTAGCGCCGATGAATCCGCGTTGCCGCACGATGATCGCGGGTTGCACCCGGCCCACCCTATGGCCCGCAAGCGGGCCATGACCTGGTCGATGGACCGCTCAGCTTTCCGGGCCGAAGCACTCGCTGAACTCGATGCAGTCCTGGCAGCTCGGCGAGCGGCAGTAACGTCCGGCGCAGAGCAGGCGGTAGAGGAATTTCTTCCACTTCATGTTGAAGCGGTTCTGCTCGGCCAGGGCAGGGAAGTTGCTCGCCAGCAGCGCGCTGAGGTCGTCGCGCGACCAGAGCCCGAGGTCGTACCAGAGGTGATCGCCCCCCAGGCAGCCGTGGGCGAGGATGCTGGCCATCCAGGTTTCGCTGGGATCGTTGCCGGCACGGTGGCTCAACAGCAATTGCTCCAGCGCCTGGCAATCGTCGCGCCGGTGACTGGCTGCCGGCAGCGCAGCGCCCGGGGCCTGCCCCAGGCCGGGGAAATGCCGCTGCAACAGAACCTCGAAGTCCGGGGGCGCGAGGCCCAGACCGTCCGGCAGGGCGCTGTGTCCGAATCGCTGGCTCGCTAGCATGCGCGCCAGCCAGCGGTCGTTGGGCAGGCCGTGGCTACTCGCCAGCCAGACCTGCTCGGCATTCAGCAAGGGGCGGCTCAGGTGCAGTGCGCTCATGGGCGACCTCCGGGGAACGCGACGGAATGGACTGCCTTCAGGCGACCTGCTGTTGCGCTTCCCAGCTTTGCGGACGCTGCAGGTGCAGCGCCAGGCAGGCGTCCAGACTCTGGATGTGTTCGTCGAGGTTGCGCAGCACGCGCTGGTAGAGCGCTTCGCGGCTGCGCCGGCCGTTGGCCTGGCCGAAACTCGCCTGCATGCGTTGCAGCATGTCCAGGGTTTCCTGGTGCTCTTCGCAGTGCTCGCGTTGCTCGCCGTAGGCGGTCGCCTGCATGAAGCGTTCTTCCAGGGCGAAGTGTTCACGGGCCCGCTCGATGATCCGCTCGATCACCTGCGGCGCGGTGTTTTCGCGCTCGGCGAAGGGCAGGGCGCCGAGCAGGCCGAAGAAGGCCTGGCGCGAATTGTCCAGAGCCGGAAGGCCCATGTAGTGCAGGTGCAGCGGGTAGGAAGCGTGGCTCATGGATGTGCTCCGGCGGGATGGCGGACGAGGGGTTCATGATGCGGACTCAAACCGTTCAGGACTTGCTCTGGGGCAAGGTCGAGAACGACGAAGCCGGCGCGTTCGAGAAAACGCCGCTCCTTGGCCGAACACTCCGGCATGCAGGCCCAGCCGGCGGGTTCGCCAGCGCCCCAGACGATGTCGGAGAGCAGCATGCGTTCAGTGTCGCGGTTCAGGCGCAGGCCGATCAGCAGGTACTGCATGCCCACGCGGCGCTGCTTGAGAAACGCCGGCATGCCGAAGCCGCCCATCAGTTCGGTGAGGTAGTCGACGTAGTCGGCGTCCGAGGCGACGTAGAGGGACTCCGGGCGCGCCGCCCCGACCGGTTTGAACAACACCGGCAGGTTGCTATCGAGGGTGTCCTCGGCGACCGCGCGGTAACCCTCGCCATCGTGCTGGAACAGCCGGTAGCGGGCGAATTCGCCGCTCAGCCGGGCGATGCCGACCACCAGCAGGTGCGGCCGGGTGGCCCAGAAATCCTGTAGCTGGGTGTCGCGGTTGAAATCGACCACGTAGGGCGGTTCGAGCTCGGCGATCCGCCCGTGCAGCGCCGAGGCGCTCCAGGCATGGTCGCGGTAGGTGGCGTCGAAGAAGCGCACCAGCGCGCTGCGGCCGCGCTTGAGCTCGACGTTCATTGCGGCGCGGGGAAACTCGTACATCAGCTTCTTGGCCATCGGCTGGCCGTTATTAAGCGCCAGGATCAGGCTCTCGCTGTCGGCCGGAATGGCCTGGCCCTGGGCGTCGACCACGCCATCCAGCGCGGCCGGACCAAGCATCGGCACCAGGGTGCCGGCACGGCGCGCGGCGATCAGTTCTACGGGGAGCTCGGGGGTCATGGCGGGTTCCTCACCGGGTTTTAACGATCCATTGCAAACCCGGCGCCAACTCTTCAACCCACTGAATCAGAAAGGTTTCCTGTGAATACCAAGGTCCTTTGGTGCGGTCTGCGACGCACCGTGCGGCCCTGATGTCGCACTTGCTACACAGTGGCGAGCGGCCGGCCGAAACGTACCTGTACGTCCTTGGGCGGCGCCGAGAACGGCGATGAGGTGACCAGCAGATCGGCCCCGGCAGCGACATACTCCGCCGCGTTGCCGGCATGGATGCCTCCAGCCGCCGCGAGCAGCGGCCGCGACGGCCAGTCCTCCAGCGCCCGGCGCACCGCCGCCAGCGCCGCCGGGGTGAATTTCTCCAGCTGCAGGACATCCGCCTCGGCCCAGCGCAAGGCCTCGCCGAGATCGCCGACCTCCACCACGATCTTCTTTTCCGGTTCGCGACGACGCAGCCTGGCGAGGGTGTCGCCCGGCGCCTGGTCGAGGAACAGCCGGTGCTCGGCGAACAGCAGGAGGGTCTCCGACAGGCCGAGCCGGTGCAGCGTCGCGCCGCCCGCGCGAACCGCCTTGATGGCCAGCGCCTTGGTCCCCGGCGCACTCTTGCGCGTGCAGGCCACCGGCAACGATGCGGCGGCGGCCACCAGGGCGGCGCTGGCAGTGGCCACGCCGCTGGCCCACTCCATCAGCACCTGCGCGGTCTTCCAGCCCTGGTGCAGCGCGCCGGCGCGGCCTTCGACGGAAAGGATCGGCGTGCCAGCGGCCAGCGCCTGGCCGCTGGATGCATGCATGTCCACCCGCGCGCCGAGCAACTGGAACAGCCGCGCGGCCTCCTCGACGCCGCACAGCGTCATGGCCTGGCGTGCCGAGCAGTCGAGGCGCGCGGCGAGGCCGCCGATGCCGAGGCTATCGGTGGTCAGGTCGCCGGAGGGCACGTCGTCGCGCAGCAGTTGGTGAAGCTGCCCGTCATCGAGTACGGATACGCTCATCGCTCAATGCCTCGAGAACAGGTCGTGGATCTTGCACAACACGCGCGCCGCGTCGAAGCCGGGCGCGGGCAGCGTTTCGCCGCGCAGCAGCCGTTGGAAGGCCAGGTGCGGGTCGCCCTGTTCGGTGAGCAGCACCTCCTGCCGACGTTTGCGCAGGTGGCGGACGAAACCGTCGCCGGCGCTGGCGGCGACAATCAGCTCGACCCCGTCGAGGGGATGGGCGGCACCGTCGGCCAGGTGGTGGAAGGTCTGCTCGCGCTGCAGCTCGATGCGTTGCGCCGGGCGCTCGGCGAACTCGGTGTCGAACACCAGCCAATGGCGTGCCTGGCCAGCGTGCCTGGCGATCCGTGCGTAATCCTGGGTAGCGAAGGCGATCTTCATGACGGCTCCTCCTGTGAGCGAATCGCCTCCTTATACCCTTACTTGAAAAGTGGGTATAGCGACACCGATACAAGGTCGTTCTGGCTTGTCGCCACTCCGACAATGGCTTTGTCGTTGTCGCCTCCGACACCGCTACAACGATCTGCAACTTTTTATTATCTTTATGTATTTCAATGAGTTAACTACCAGGCAAAAGCTGGCACAGGCCTTGCGCTAGGGAATTGCGAGGGCGAATTTCGCTTCGTCAATTCCACGCAACAAGGAGAAACCAGCATGGCTCTGCGTCAATGCGCCATTTACGGCAAGGGTGGTATCGGCAAGTCCACCACCACCCAGAACCTCGTCTCCGCCCTGGCCGAAGCCGGTCAGAAGGTGATGATCGTCGGCTGCGATCCGAAGGCGGACTCCACCCGTCTGATCCTGCACGCCAAGGCCCAGAACTCGATCATGGAAATGGCCGCCGAAGCCGGCAGCGTGGAAGACCTCGAGCTCGAAGACGTGCTCAAAGTCGGCTATCGCGACATCAAGTGCGTCGAGTCGGGCGGCCCTGAGCCGGGCGTTGGCTGCGCTGGCCGCGGTGTGATCACCGCGATCAACTTCCTCGAAGAGGAAGGCGCCTACGAGGAAGACCTCGACTTCGTGTTCTACGACGTACTCGGCGACGTGGTCTGCGGTGGCTTCGCCATGCCGATCCGCGAGAACAAGGCGCAGGAGATCTACATCGTCTGCTCCGGCGAAATGATGGCCATGTACGCGGCCAACAACATCGCCAAGGGCATCGTGAAGTACGCCAACTCCGGCAGCGTGCGTCTGGCAGGCCTGATCTGCAACAGCCGCAACACCGCCCGCGAAGACGAACTGATCATGGAACTGGCCCGTCAGCTGGGCACCCAGATGATCCACTTCGTGCCGCGCGACAACGTCGTACAGCGCGCCGAGATCCGCCGCATGACCGTAGTCGAGTACGACCCGACGGCCAAGCAGGCCGACGAGTACCGCCAGCTGGCGAACAAGATCGTCAACAACCGCAACTTCGTGATTCCGACGCCCATCACCATGGACGAGCTGGAATCCCTGCTGATGGAGTTCGGCATCCTCGACGAGGAAGACGAAAGCATCATCGGCAAGGCCGCACACGAAGAAGCCGCCAGCGCCTGATGCGTGAACCCCCGCGCGGTCGCGAGGCCCGCGGGACGTTCGTAGGCAACAAGCCGTCATTACCTATGGCTGGTTCCACGGATTAGTGGGCCGGCGCAGGAGATCAACATGGCAACGCTCAGCAAGGAAGAAGCCGCCGCCCTCATCCAAGAGGTGCTGGAGGTTTATCCGGAGAAGGCGCAGAAAGACCGCGCCAAGCACCTGGCCGTCAACGACCAGGAAAAGACCACCAAATGCGTCACGTCCAACCGCAAGTCGCTGCCCGGGGTGATGACCATCCGTGGTTGCGCCTACGCCGGCTCCAAGGGCGTGGTCTGGGGTCCGATCAAGGACATGATCCACATTTCCCACGGCCCGGTCGGCTGCGGCCAGTATTCGCGCGCCGGTCGCCGCAACTACTACGTCGGCCACACCGGCGTGGACACCTTCGGCGACATGAACTTCACCTCGGATTTCCAGGAGAAGGACATCGTCTTCGGCGGTGACAAGAAGCTGGCCAAGCTGATCAACGAGATCGACGGCCTGTTCCCGCTGGCACGTGGCATCAGCGTGCAGTCGGAATGCCCGATCGGCCTGATCGGCGACGACATCGAAGCGGTGTCGAAGAAGGGCGCGGCGGAGCTTTCCAAGCCGATCGTCCCGGTGCGTTGCGAAGGCTTCCGCGGGGTTTCGCAATCCCTCGGTCACCACATCGCCAACGACGCGATCCGCGACTGGGTGTTCGAGCGCGAGGGCGGCGGTACCGCCTTCGAGTCGAGCCCCTATGACGTCACTATCATCGGTGACTACAACATCGGCGGCGACGCCTGGTCCTCGCGCATCCTGCTTGAAGAGATGGGTCTGCGGGTGATCGCCCAGTGGTCCGGCGACGGCACCCTGGCGGAAATGGAAAACACCCCGAAAGCCAAGCTCAACCTGCTGCACTGCTACCGTTCGATGAACTACATCTCGCGGCACATGGAAGAGAAGTACGGGATCCCATGGGTCGAGTACAACTTCTTCGGCCCGACCAAGATCGCCGAGAGCCTGCGGGCCATCGCCGCGTTCTTCGACGACCACATCAAGGAAGGCGCCGAGCGCGTCATCGCCAAGTACCAGCCGCTGGTCGACGCGGTGATCGCCAAGTACCGCCCGCGCCTGGAAGGCAAGCGCGTGATGCTCTACGTCGGCGGCCTGCGCCCGCGCCACGTGATCGGTTCCTACGAGGACCTGGGCATGGACGTGGTCGGCACCGGTTACGAGTTCGGTCACAACGACGACTACGACCGTACCGTTCCGGAAATGGGCAACGCGACGCTGCTCTATGACGACGTCACCGGTTTCGAATTCGAGGAATTCGTCAAACGCGTGAAGCCGGACATGATCGGTTCGGGCGTCAAGGAGAAGTACATCTTCCAGAAGATGGGCGTGCCTTTCCGCCAGATGCACTCCTGGGACTACTCCGGTCCGTACCACGGCTATGACGGCTTCGCCATCTTCGCCCGCGACATGGACATGACCCTGAACAACCCCTGCTGGAAGAACCTCACCCCGCCGTGGCTCAAGCCCGTCGAGGAAGAGCAGCGCGCCATCGCCTGACCGCGATACGCGTCTGCCCGACGCCGCGGGTGCGGCGTCGGGTTTCAGCGGGGCGGCCGCCGGCCGTTCCCCACCGCATTATTTCTAGCCGTGATTCGCAGATTGGCGATGCGGCGAGGAGAGCAGCATGCAAAACGCAGACGACATCAAGCCCAGCTACCCGCTGTTCCGCAAGGACGAATACAAGCAGTCGCTGGGTGACAAGAAGGCCAACTTCGAGAACAGCCACGGCCAGGCCAAGGTCGACGAGACCTTCCTCTGGACCACCAGCGTCGAATACAAGGAACTCAACTTCCAGCGCGAAGCCCTGACCATCAACCCGGCCAAGGCCTGCCAGCCGCTGGGCGCGGTGCTCTGCTCGATCGGCTTCGAGAAGACCATGCCCTACGTGCACGGCTCGCAAGGCTGCGTCGCCTACTTCCGCACCTACTTCAACCGCCACTTCAAGGAGCCGCTGTCCTGCGTGTCCGACTCCATGACCGAAGACGCGGCGGTGTTCGGCGGGCAGAAGAACATGTACGACGGCCTGGAGAACTGCAAGGCGCTGTACAAGCCGGACATGATCGCCGTCTCCACCACCTGCATGGCCGAAGTCATCGGTGACGACCTCAACGCGTTCATCAACAACGCCAAGAAGGAAGGCTACATCGACCAGGACTTCGCCACGCCCTACGCGCACACCCCGTCCTTCGTCGGCTCCCACGTGACCGGCTGGGACAACATGTTCGAAGGCATCGCCCGCTACTTCACCCTCAACCACATGGAAGGCAAGGTCGTCGGCAGCAACGGCAAGATCAACCTGGTGCCGGGCTTCGAGACCTACCTGGGCAACTTCCGCGTGATGAAACGCATGATGAGCGAGATGGGCGTCGACTACAGCCTGCTCTCCGATCCGTCCGAAGTGCTGGATACCCCGGCCGACGGGGAATTCCGCATGTACGCCGGCGGCACCACCCAGGATGAAGTGAAGGACGCGCCGAACGCCCTGACCACCATCTTCCTGCAACCGCTGCAGATGGAAAAAACCCGCAAGCTGGTCACGGACACCTGGAAGCACGAAATACCCAAGCTCAACATTCCGATGGGCCTGGAGTGGACCGACGAGTTCCTGATGGCGGTATCGAAGATCAGCGGCAAGCCGATCTCCGAATCGCTGACCACCGAGCGCGGCCGCCTGGTCGACATGATGACCGACTCGCACACCTGGCTGCACGGCAAGCGCTTCTCGCTGTGGGGCGACCCGGACTTCACCATGGGCATGACCAAGTTCCTTCTGGAACTGGGCGCGGAGCCGGTTCACGTACTGTGCAACAACGGTGGCAAGCGCTGGCTCAAGGCAATGAACAAGATGCTCGAAGCCTCGGCGCCGGTGAACCACTCCACCCAGCTGTTCCACAGCCATGACCTCTGGCACCTGCGCTCGCTGGTGTTCACCGAGAAGCCCGATTTCATGATCGGCAACTCCTACGGCAAGTTCATCCAGCGCGACACCCTGCAGAAGGGCAAGGACGCCGAAGTTCCGCTGATCCGCATCGGCTTCCCGATCTTCGACCGCCACCACCTGCACCGTGCCACCACCCTGGGTTACGAAGGCGCGATGACCATGCTGACCACCCTGGTCAACGCGGTCCTCGAGAAGCTCGATGCCGACACCATGCAAATGGGCGTCACCGACTTCAACTTCGACTTGGTGCGCTGATACCGAGCTCCTTATGCGACGTGGGTCCCCTTACCGCGTCGCTTTTTTTTGTGCCCGTCATCGCTGGCGGTTGCCTGTTCGGGCCGTCGCGAGGCGATGTCGGAAACGGCGCCCGGCGATTTTCATTCAGCAAGGAAACGCAGATGGCCAACATCATGATCAGCCAGGACAACGGCGGCAGCCTGCTCTTCTACCTGCCGAAGAAGGACCTGGAAGAAAGGATCGTCTCGCTGGAATTCACCGGCCCGGAAAAATGGGGCGGCGAGCTGCACCTGGCCAACGGCCAGAGCTACTTCATCGACCCGCTCGAGCGGACGCCGAAATTGCCCATGTCGTTCCGCGCCCGCCGACTTGGCGGCGCGGAAGACTGAACCGTAAACCGACGCGCCGACGCGACAAAGATTGATTCGGGTCGGCATGCCGCGGCTGCGGCGCACCCTATTCTGCGCCGCACGCCCGAAGGAGAGTTCGCCATGTCCAGCATCAGCAAGGCCGCCGCTCTGCGCATCGCCCTGGCGTCGCGCGCGCTCGGCCTGGAAAACCCGGCCTCGTTCATCGCCGCACTGGGCGGCAAGCTCGGCCTGCCGATCGACGAGAACAAGCTCGCCGGACTCACCGTCGAGGATCTGCGCGCGCTGCTGATCGGCGACGAGGAACTGGAAATCGCCACCGACATCGCCGCGCCCACGCTCAAGCAGGCGGTGCGCTACCTGTGGGGCGAACAGGACGGCGACGAAGCGCTGCCGGCCGCCAGCGCCGTCGAACTGCCCGGTGGCGCGCACCTGCGGGTCGCCGTGGCTTCCAACAGCCAGGAAATGCTCGACGGCCACTTCGGTTCCTGCCCGCGTTTCCTCATCTACGACGTCAGCACCGAGCAGGCGCTGTTGCGCGAACTGCGCAGCACCGCGGCAGCCGATGCCAGCGACGACCGCAACGCCGCGCGCGCCGAACTGATCGGCGACTGCCAGTTGCTCTACGTGCAATCCATCGGCGGTCCGGCGGCGGCCAAGGTGATTCGCGCGGGCGTGCATCCGCTGAAATTCCCCAAGGCGGCACCGGCGCAGGAAGCCCTCGCCAAGCTGCAGGCCGTGCTGCCGGCGCCACCGCCGTGGCTGGCCAAGGTGATGGGTGTGGAAAGCCGCTCGCTGGCGCGTTTCGCCGTCGACCTGGAAAGCTGAGGAGTCCGCATGCTCGAAGAAGCCCTGCTCGATGATCTCGCCGCCCAGGCCGCGCAAGCGCCGCTCGACGATGCGCGCCTGGCCGAACTGCGCCTGGCCTTTCCCGGCCTTTCGCTGACCCTGTGCAGCGACAACGACGTGCCGCTGAAGCTGCAGCCAGTACGCGGCGGCGACGGGTTCAGCCTGTACCTGGTCGATGCCCGCAAGCACTGCGCGAGCCTGACCAACGATGCGCAGAACGCCAGCGGCGTGGTGCTGGCGCTGCACGACGACGACTGATCCGCACCCAGGAGTGCTGCCCATGTTCGGCTATCTGAACCCCACCCCCGCGCCTGCCCGGACCCGCCGCGATCCCTTGCTGCTGCTTGCCGGCATCGCCCGCCACGGCTCGCTGCAGGGTGCCGCCGCGGAGCAGGGCATCGAGCTGGAGCGCGCCGGGGTGATGGTCGAATGGCTGAACAACCTCTCGCCCCTGCCGCTGGTGCACTGCAATGCCGACGGAAGTGCGCGGCTCAGCGAGCACGGCCACCAGGCGCTCGCGCTGCTCGGCGATCGCAGCCACGACTTCAACGCCTTCCTGCACACCCTGGACAGCCTGAAGGTGCGCTTCGAGGGCTTCCAGCACAGCTACCGCCTGAAAAGGAGATGGGACATGCGCACCAGCGCGAGAAACCAGTTCCTCGGCCGTATCGACGAGATCCGTACCGGGCCGATCAACAGCGAAGTGCACCTCGACATCGGCGCCGAGCAGCCGCTGGTGGCCACCGTCACCCAGGAAAGCATCGCCCGCCTGGGCCTGGAAATCGGCGGCGAAGCGATCGCCCTGATCAAAGCCTCGTGGGTCATCCTGAGCAGCAACGACAGCCTGCGCTGCAGCGCGCGCAACCAGTTCCGCGGGCTGGTGCAGAGCGTGCGCGAAGGGCCTATCAACACCGAGGTCGGCCTGGCGCTGGCCAGCGGGCGAACGCTCACCGCGGTGATCACCCACGAGAGCGCCGACGACATGGAGCTCAACCGCGGACAGATGCTCACCGCGCTGATCAAGGCCTCGCATGTCATCCTCGCCGTCGATGACTGAGCGGGCGGCGCAGCACATGGTCCGACCGCCGCCTCCCGCCGCCGGCCCCGCGCTCGAGGCGGTGCCCGCGCTGGCGCGCTGCGAAAACTGCCCGCACCGCGCCGAACGCTTCGCCGTGGGCCGCTGCACGCCGCAGAACGCCTGCATCCAGGTGCGCAACGGTCGCCTCAACGACGCCTTCCTCAGCCGCAACCCGGAATGCGCCGAAGGCTGCCTGCACGACCTGTTCTGGGAGCGCCGCGCCATCGCCGTGCGTTATGCGCCGCTGGAGTCGATCTCCTCGCTGATCGACGACCCCGACGAAGTGGTGCGCCGCGCCGTCGCCAGCCGCCTGCCGGTCGCCGAACTGCCGGCGCTGCTCGGCGACCCCGACCGCGAGGTGCGCGTGACCCTGGCCAGCCGCCTGCCGGCCGAACACCTGAGCGCGCTGATCGAGGACAGCGACTACCTGGTACGCCTGCTGGTCGCCCAGCGCCTGCCGCTGGGCGAACTGCGCCGGCTGGCCCATGACAGCGACAGCGAGGTGCGCAAGGCGGTGGCACGGCGGCTGCCGGCGTTCGCCCTGCGTCTGCTGCGCGACGACCCGGAACCGCAGGTGCGCGCCATCGTCGCCAGCCGCGGCCTGCTGGAAACCCGCCTGTCGCTGCTCGACGACCCCGACTGGCTGGTGCGCCTGCGCGCCGCCGTCCGCGCGCCGCTGGAGTACCTGGCGCGCCTCGCCGACGACCCCGAAGAAGATATCCGCAACCTGGTGGCCCGGCGCCTGGCCGGCGATCCACTGGACAACGACCTGGATGAGGACGATCCATGCAGCAGCTCCTGAGCCCCAGTTGGCCCACCACCGCCACCCTGGCCGAACGCATCGCCGAAACCCGCCCGCGGCCGCACCATGCCGCGCTCCTGGCGACCCTGGCGAAACTGCTGCCGGATCTGGATTTCCAGTACCGCCGCAGCGTCGGCGGCTGGTACCGCAGCGGTGCGGTACGCAGCCCCGGCGGCAGCCTGCTCAACGCCTCGCTGGAGGACTGGCTGGAGCTGCGCTACCAGCAGCACGACGAGGATTTCGCCGCGGTGCTGCGCGAGCTGGTCGAGGCGCAGCCGGTGGTGACCCGCCTGAATGGCTGCATCCACTACTTCGTCGCCCAGTACGCGCCGGGCGCCTCGTCGTTCTGGCAGGTCGAGGTCGAGGAGCTGCAGGAAGTCTTCGAGCGCCGCCTGTTGCCCAACGACCCGAACCCCAACGATCTGCAGGACTTGCTCGAACCGCTGCAGCCGGCCTCGATCACCCCGCAGCCGGTGGCCGCGCCGCGCTACCGGCTATCGCGCCTGGTCGACGTGCGCGCGCTGCTCGACGGCCAGGATGCCGGCGAGCCAGTGCAGCGCTTCGTTCGCGAGTGGCAGATCGGCAGCGCCGCCGAGCAGCCGCTGTGCAAGCACTGGCTGGTGCAGCAGCAGGAAAGCGTCGACGTCTTCCATCAGCGGCAGACCCGGCTGGCGATGCTCGCGGTACGCGAACGCCAGTTGCACGGATTCCCCTGGAGCTTTCGCGAAACCGGGCTGGCGCTGGCCAGCCAGCTACAGGCCTTCGAGCGCCTGGCCGGCTATCGCGGCGCCTGGTATTTCAACCTGGTCGCCGGTGCCGGCGTGCCTGCCGAGCTGGCCACGCACCTGCTCGCCGACGAGAAGGCCGGTTTCCACTACCTGCCCGACCGCGAATCCGCCCTGCTCAAGCGCTGGGTCGAAGCGCCTTACAGCTGCTGAACCTTGGCCTGCCCGCAACGGGCAGGCGCCTCCGCGTTGTCACAGTGCAACGAAGGCTTGTCGGCAATCCCCCGCGGATTCCCCCGATTGTCGGCTTCGCCACAAAACCTTCCGTTTAAATTCCTTTAAAAACAATCAGATAGTTATGGCATGCCGCTTGCGATAGTCGAGTCATCCAGTCGCAGGTGACCGCCATGCACGCTAAAGACATCGCCCAGTTGCTCGACGAACCCGCTTGCAGCCACAACCACAAGGAGAAATCCGCGTGCGCCAAGCCCAAGCCGGGAGCCACCGACGGTGGCTGCGCCTTCGACGGCGCACAGATCGCCCTGCTGCCGATCGCCGACGTCGCGCACATCGTCCACGGGCCGATCGCCTGTGCCGGCAGTTCCTGGGATAACCGCGGCACGCGTTCCTCCGGCCCGACCCTGTACCGCATCGGCATGACCACCGACCTCACCGAGCAGGACGTGATCATGGGCCGCGGCGAAAAACGCCTGCTGCATGCGATCCGCCAGGCCGTGGAGGAGTTCTCGCCGGCCGCGGTGTTCGTCTACAACACCTGCGTCACCGCGCTGATCGGCGACGACGTCGACGCCGTCTGCCGGGCCGCCGCCGAACACTTCGGCGTGCCGGTGGTGCCGGTGGATGCGGCCGGCTTCTACGGCACCAAGAACATGGGCAACCGCCTGGCCGGCGAGGCGATGTTCAAGTACGTGATCGGCACCGGCGAACCGCTGCCGCTGCCCGCCGGCGCCGAACGCCCCGGTATTCGCGTGCACAACATCAACCTGATCGGCGAATACAACATCGCCGGCGAGTTCTGGCACGTGCTGCCGCTGCTCGACGAGCTCGGCCTGCGGGTGATCTGCACGCTCTCCGGCGATGCGCGCTTCCATGAGGTGCAGAGCATGCATCGCGCCGAACTGAGCATGGTGGTCTGCGCCAAGGCGCTGCTCAACGTCGCGCGCAAGCTGGAAAGCAGCTTCGGCGTGCCCTGGTTCGAAGGCAGCTTCTACGGCGTCAACGACACGTCCGAGGCGCTGCGCACCATCGCCCGGATGCTCGGTGATGACGACCTTTCGGCCCGCGTGGAAGCCCTGATCGCCCGCGAGGAAGCACGCATCGACCTGGCCCTGGCGCCCTGGCGCGCACGCCTCGACGGCAAGCGCGTGCTGCTCTACACCGGCGGGGTGAAATCCTGGTCGGTGGTCTCGGCGCTACAGGACCTGGGCATGACGGTGGTAGCCACCGGCACCAAGAAATCCACCGAGGAAGACAAGCAGCGCATCCGCGAACTGATGGGCGAGGAGGCGCGCATGCTCGACGAGGGCAGCCCGCAGGCGCTGCTCGACTGCATGCGCGACTACCGCGCCGATCTGCTGATCGCCGGCGGCCGCAACATGTACACCGCGCTGAAGGCGCGCCTGCCGTTCCTCGATATCAACCAGGAGCGCGAGTTCGGCTACGCCGGCTATCAGGGCATGCTGGAGCTCGCCCGGCAGATCGCCCTGACCCTGGAATCGCCGGTCTGGCAGGCGGTGCGCGAACGCGCGCCCTGGGACCAGCCGGCCGCTCTGCGCGCGACGGAGGCCTGAGCCATGGCGCAGATCGTTCGTCGCGACAAGGCCCTGGCGGTCAATCCGCTGAAGGTCAGCCAGCCGGTCGGCGCCTCGCTGGCGTTCCTCGGCATCCGCAACGCCATCCCGATGATGCACGGCTCGCAGGGCTGCACGGCGTTCGCCAAGGTGTTCCTGGTACGGCATTTCCGCGAGCCGATCCCGTTGCAGACCAGCGCCATGGACCACGGCAGCGCGGTGATGGGCGCCGACGACAACGTCCTCGAAGGCCTCGCAGGGATCATCGGCAAGCGCAAGCCGGCGCTGGTCGGGCTGCCCACCACCGGGCTCTCGGAAACCCAGGGCACCGATATCCACCGGCTGGTCCGCGAGTTCCGCGCGCAGCACCCTGAGCTGGCGGCGACCCCGGTGATCGCGGTGAACACGCCGGACTACAGCGGCTGCATGGAAAGCGGCTATGCGCTGGCGGTGGAAGCGATGCTCGCTGCGCTGGTGGTCGAGGACCGCGGCCGGGCAGGGCGCCGCCCGCGCCAGGTCAACGTGCTCGCCGGCAGCCTGCTGACCGCCGCGGACATCGAGCAGCTCAAGGAAATGATCGAAGCCTTCGGCCTGAGCCCGGTGGTGCTGCCGGACCTCGCCGATGCGCTGGACGGCCACCTGACCGACGCGCAGTTCACCCCGTTCAGCGTCGGCGGTACGCCGGTGGAGGCCTTCGCCACGCTGGGTGAAGCGGCGCTGACACTGGTCATCGGCCGCTCGCTGGGCAAGGCCGCGGACATTCTCGCCGCGCGCACCGGCGTACCCGACCGGCGCTTCGACAGCCTGATGGGCCTGCAGCGCGTCGATGCGCTGGTGGACTGCCTGCGCCAGCTCAGCGGCCAGCCGGTGCCGGCAACCCTCGAGCGCCAGCGCGCGCAGTTGCAGGACTGCATGGTCGACACCCACTTCATGCTCGGCTATGCGCGCTACGCCATCGCCGCCGATCCGGACCTGCTGTTCGCCCTCGCCGACCTGGTCGCCTCCATGGGCGGCGAAACCGTCGCCGCGGTGGCACCGGCGCAGGCGCCGATCCTCGCCGAACTGGCCTGCGCGCAGGTGAAGATCGGCGACCTGCAGGATCTGGAGAAACTCGCCGCCGAAGGCCACGCGCAGCTGCTGCTGGCCAACTCCCACGCCGCACAGAGCGCCGAACGCCTGGACATTCCGCTGCAACGCGCCGGCTGGCCGTTGTACGACCGCATCGGCGGGCAGATGCAACTGTGGATCGGCTACCGCGGCACCCGGCAGACGCTGTGCAACCTGGCCAACCTGATGCTTGGTGAAATCCACAAGCACGAGGTCCAGCCCTATCGCTCGATCTACGCGGTGCGCCCGGCCGACGGCAGTCCGGCGCACGCACCGCAGGTGCCGTCGCCATGCGCCACCTGAAACTGGTAACGCTTCGAGGAGGAAACCGCATGTCCTTGCGCATCGCTTTCGCCAGCTCCGACCGGCAGCTGGTCGATCAGCACTTCGGCGCCGCCGAGGCATTCGCCATCTACGCCTTCGAGCCGCCCGTCACGCGCCTGGTGGAGGTCGCCGAGTTCAGCGAGGCGGACGTATTGATGGACGGCCACGAAGGCAAGCTGGCGAGCAAAATCGAGCTGCTCGGCGGCTGCGCGGCGGTGTACTGCGTGGCGGTCGGCGGCTCGGCGATCAAGCAGCTGCTGGCCGCCGGCATCCAGCCGATGAAGGTCGAGGAAGGCAGCGCCATCGACGACTGCCTGCGCGAGCTGATCGACGCCACCCAGACCGACGCCGCGCCCGTGTGGCTGCGCAAGGCACTGCACGGCGAGCGTGACGAGAAGCGCTTCGACGCCTTGCTCAGCGAGGCCTGGCAGGAATGATCGAGACCCGCGCCCGCGTCGTCCGTGACGTCCACGGCCAATTGCGCATGCATGGCGAAACGCCCGCCGCCTGTGGCGCCTGCCAGGTACGCGGCAGCTGCGCCGGCAACGATGACGCACTGGACATTGCCCCGGACGACGGGCTCTGCGACGGGCAGAGCGTGATCCTCTCGGTCCGCGAGGCCGACCTGCTGCGTGCCAGTTTCTATGCCTACGGGGTGCCCAGCCTGAGCGTGGTGGTCGGCGCGATGGTCGGCTCGCTATACGGCGATTTCGCCGCCATCGGCGGAGCGCTGCTGGGCCTCTGCGCGGGCCTCGGCCTGACGCATCTGCTCGGCAGCCGCCAACCCGTGCTGGTCAGCCAGCACCTCGACGATTCCCCCCCAGACAGCGGAGAACACCCATGAACCAGGCAGTCGCCGAACTTCAGCAGGACGAGATCTTCAAGCGCGAGATGGTCAAGCAGATGCGCGCCATCGACAGCTACGGCACCTACGACAGCTGGTCCGACGCGCGCGTGCTCGAGCCCTTCGTGGTGACCAAGGCCCAGCGTCGCGAGATGCCGGTGATCGGCGACCCGGACGAGATCGTGGTGGCGCGGATCAAGGCCTTCTACAACGCCATCGCCACCCTCATCGAACGCCAGTGCAAGCTGATGGCGGTGCCGCTGATCAACCTCAGCCACGAAGGCTTCGGCCGCGTGCTGATCACCGTCGGCAAGCTGGTGGTGTTCGAACGCACCCTGCGCGACGTGCACCGCTTCGGCTTCGAGACCTTGGAAGCGATGGAGGCCGAAGCCACCAAGCACATCGACGCGGCGCTGGCGATGATCGAGCGCTTCCCCGACGTCGCCGGCCTGTAAGGAGAGCCACCACATGGAACCGACCGATAGCCAGGCGCTGGACAAAGAAGTGCGCAAGCTTAAGCGCATCGCCAGCGAATGGGCCGGGCAGCTGCACGATCTGGTCGAGGATCGCCTGCCCGCCGCCTACGAGGAGATACCCCGCATCGCGCAATCCACCTATGACGCCTGCAGGGCGTGGGCGGATGCCAGTGCACGTTTGCAACAACTTGCCGAGGAGGCATCCCGATGAACATTACCGGCCTAACCCGAGGCGGCCAGAGCTGGACGCCGGCCTTCGTCGTCAGCGTCGACCAGAGCACCTGCATCGGCTGCGGACGCTGCTTCAAGGTCTGCCCGCGCGACGTGTTCGAGCTGATCGAACTGGACGACGAAGACCTCGACGACGTGCGCAGCGTGATGACCCTGGGCAACGAACTGGATTGCATCGGCTGCGGCTCCTGCAGCCGCGTCTGTCCGAAGAACTGCCATAGCCACGAAGCCATGCCCAGCGCCGGCTGACCTGGCTCCCGCCACATCAAGGAGTACCGTCATGCGTGGACCTCAAGGACAGGCCTGCCGTTTGCCGAGCAATCTGCGCAGTACCCTCACCCTGCTCATCCAGCGCCTGCGCCAGAGCGCGCAGGGCTTTCGCCAGGATGCGCTGCCGGCGCACGTCGACCCGGATTACTTGGCCTTCGTGCGCGTCACCGACCCGGTTAACGGCCGCTCGGGTTATCAGGGCTACTGGCGCGACAAGGCCGAACGGCTGCAGCTGGAGGTGTTGTTCAACAGCGACGGCAGCTACTACGCCGAACTCGACCTCGACGTGCAGCACCCGCAGGACCCACGCTGGTTCGTCGAATCGCTCACCGCCTGGGGCCGCGACGGCCAGGTGAAGATCGACCCGCGGCTGTGGCCGACGCTGTAGGCGCCGAACGTAGGATGGGTCGAGCGCAGCGATACCCATCAAGCGTCCCTAATGGGTATCGTCGCTACGCTCCTCGACCCATCCTACTGACTGCAGCGGATCGCCGGCCGGTCAACAAAAAACGCCCTACACAGCTGCGACCATCCGCTGCATTTCCCCTCTGTAGCAAATCCAACAAAGCAGTGTCGGCGTCCCCTTCCAAACAGCCTCGGCGCCTTTTCTCCGCAAGTCCCTCTGTTTAAAAACAACCACTTAGGCTTGAAAACCGGTTTGGCACAGGCCGTGCTCTGTCCCTCCTGTCATCTCACGAAGATTCTGGAGGTCAACCGTGATCAACCTCACAGCCCAAGCCGAGCAAGCCATCCACCGATTCATTCAGGGTGCCGAAGGGCAGGTCGCCGGTCTGCGCGTCGCGGTGGCCGGCGGTGGCTGCTCCGGCCTGCAGTACGCCCTGCGCCTGGAGTCGATCCAGGAAGAAGACGACCTGGTGCTGACCATCGGCAGCGTCACCCTGCTGGTCGATCCCCTCAGCGCCCCGTCACTGGACGGCTGCAACATCGACTTCGTCGACGGCCTGGCCGGCAGCGGTTTCCAGTTCAGCAACCCCAATGCCAAGACCCAGTGCGGTTGCGGCAAGTCATTCGCCGCCTGAGAGGAAAACCGTCATGTGGGATTACTCGGATAAGGTCAAAGAGCACTTCTTCAGCCCGCGCAATGCCGGCGCGCTGGAAGGCGCGAACGGTGTCGGCGACGTCGGCTCGATTTCCTGCGGCGACGCCTTGCGCCTGATGCTCAAGGTCGATCCGGAAAGCGAAGTGATCCAGGACGCCAGCTTCCAGACGTTCGGCTGCGGTTCGGCCATCGCCTCGTCCTCCGCGCTCACCGAAATCATCAAGGGCAAGACCCTCGACGAAGCGCTGAAGGTCAGCAACCAGGACATCGCCGACTACCTCGACGGCCTGCCGCCGGAAAAGATGCACTGCTCGGTGATGGGCCGCGAAGCCCTGCAGGCTGCGGTGGCCAACTACCGCGGTGAAGTCTGGAGCGACGACCACGAGGAAGGCGCGCTGGTGTGCAAATGCTTCGCGGTGGACGCGGTGCTGATAGAGGACACCATCCGCGCCAACAAGCTGACCACCGTCGAGGAAGTCACCAACTACACCAAGGCCGGCGGCAGCTGCGCCGCCTACCACGAAGGGATCGAGGAGATCCTGGTCAAGGTGCTCGCCGAGACCGGCGTGGCCTTCGACCCGACCGCCACCCCGGCACCGGTGGAAGTCGCGCCGGCGCAGATGAACACCCTGCAGCGTATCCGCCGCATCGAACAGGTGATCCAGGCCGTGCGCCCGCAACTGCAGCGCGACCATGGCGACATCGAATTGGTCGACGTGGATGGCAAGACCGTCTACGTGAACATGATCGGCGCCTGCTCCGGCTGCCAGATGGAATCGCTGACCCTCAACGGCATCCA
This sequence comes from Pseudomonas sp. UBA3153, assembly GCF_002364635.1. Lineage (NCBI taxonomy): Bacteria > Pseudomonadati > Pseudomonadota > Gammaproteobacteria > Pseudomonadales > Pseudomonadaceae > Pseudomonas > Pseudomonas sp. UBA3153. The sequence goes on along the minus strand of NZ_DEYR01000048.1, from coordinate 73,427 downwards.
GCAGAAGCTGATGGAAGAGCTGGGGGAGTTTATCCGCGTGGTACCGACCCGCGCCGGTTCGCTGACCCGCGCCATGGGGAACTAGACGATGGAAACCATCTATCTCGATAACAACGCCACCACCCGCGTCGATCCGCTGGTGGTCGACGCCATGCTGCCGTACTTCACCGAGCAGTTCGGCAACCCCTCGTCGCTGCACAGCTTCGGCAACCGCGTAGGCCTGGCGCTGAAGAAGGCACGCATGCAGGTGCAGGCGCTGCTCGGCGCTGCGCATGACACCGAGGTCATCTTCACCTCCTGCGGTACCGAGAGCGACTCCACCGCGATCCTGTCGGCGCTGCGTGCACAGCCGGAGCGCCGCGAGATCATCACCACCGTGGTCGAGCACCCGGCGATCCTCGCGCTCTGCGAGCATCTGGAGAAAGAGGGCTACGTGATCCACCGCCTGAAGGTCGACGGCAAGGGCCGCCTGGACCTCGACGAATACCGCGGACTGCTCAGCGAGCGTGTCGCCATCGTCAGCGTGATGTGGGCGAACAACGAGACCGGCACCTACTTTCCGGTGAAGGAAATGGCCGAGCTGGCGCACGCCGCCGGGGTGATGTTCCACACCGACGCCGTGCAGGCGGTGGGCAAGATTCCGCTGGAGCTGGCCGACAGCAAGATCGACATGCTCTCCGCGTCCGGCCACAAGCTGCACGCGCCCAAGGGCATCGGCGTGCTCTACCTGCGCCGCGGCAGCCGTTTCCGTCCGCTGCTGCGCGGTGGACATCAGGAACGCGGCCGGCGCGCCGGCACCGAGAACAGCGCGGCCATCGTCGCCCTCGGCCAGGCGGCGGAGATGGCGCTGACATCGATGGAGCATGAGAACACCGAAGTGCGCCGCCTGCGCGACAAGCTCGAAGCCGGCGTACTGGCGCAGGTCAGCCACGCCTTCGTCACCGGTGACCCGGACAACCGCCTGCCGAACACCGCCAACATCGCCTTCGAATACATCGAGGGCGAGGCGATCCTGCTGTTGCTGAACAAGTTCGGCATCGCCGCTTCCAGCGGTTCGGCCTGCACCTCGGGCTCGCTGGAACCGTCCCACGTGATGCGCGCGATGGGCATTCCCTACACCGCGGCCCACGGCACCGTGCGCTTCTCGCTGTCGCGCTACACCACCGAAGCGGAAATCGACCGCGTCATCGAGGTGGTGCCGCAGGTGGTCGCGCAGTTGCGCAAGCTGTCGCCTTACTGGAACGACCTCGGGCCGGTGGCCGACCCGCAACAGGCCTTCGCACCGGTCTACGCCTGAGGGATACGCGATGAAAGGCGAGTCTGCGGCAGTCATCATCGACGACACCACGCTGCGCGACGGCGAGCAGTCCGCCGGCGTGGCCTTCAGCCTGGAAGAGAAGCTGGCGATCGCCCGCGGGCTCGACCGGCTCGGCGTACCGGAACTGGAAATCGGCATTCCGGCAATGGGCGAGGAGGAGTGCGAGAGCATTCGCGCGGTGGCCGGGCTCGGCCTGCAGGCCGATCTGCTGGTGTGGTGCCGGATGCATGCTGGCGACCTGATCGCCAGCCGCAACCTGCCGGTGCAGATGGTCGACCTGTCGATCCCGGTGTCCGACCTGCACATCCACAAGAAACTCGGCCGCGACCGTGCCTGGGTGCTGCGCCAGATCGAGTACCTAGTTCCGCTGGCGCTGGATTCCGGCTGGCGCGTACTGGTTGGCTGCGAGGATGCCTCGCGGGCCGACCCGGACTTCCTCGCCGAGGTCGCCGAAGCCGCGCAACGTGCCGGCGCCCAGCGCCTGCGCTTCGCCGACACCCTCGGCATCCTCGAGCCTTTCGGCGTCTACCAGCGTATCGCCCAGCTGCGCAGCGTCTGCGACCTCGAACTGGAGATGCACGCCCACGACGACCTCGGCCTGGCCACGGCGAACAGCCTGGCGGCGGTGAAAGCCGGCGCCGGCCACGTCAACACCACGGTCAACGGCCTCGGCGAACGCGCCGGCAACGCCGCGCTGGAAGAAGTCGCCGTGGGCTTGATGACGCTCTACGGCCTCGATTGCGGCCTCGACCTGACGGCCTTCCCGGCACTTTCGCAGCAGGTTGCCCAGGCCGCCGGCCGGCCAGTCGGCTGGCAGAAGAGCCTGGTGGGCGAGGGCGTGTTCACCCACGAGGCCGGCATCCATGTCGACGGCCTGCTCAAGGACCCGCTGATCTATCAGGGCCTCGATCCCGCGCTGATCGGCCGCGAACACCGCCTGGTGCTCGGCAAGCATTCCGGCAGCCGCTCGGTCCAGGCCAGCTTCGCCCGCATCGGCATCGAACTGTCGCTGAACGACGCCGGCCTGTTGCTGCCGGCGATCCGCGCGCTTGCGGTGCGCTGCAAGCGCGCGCCCCGCGACGAGGAATTGCTCGCCCTGCATGCGCTGTGCAATCCGCCCGCGCTTTCGCCCTCGCAAGGAGATGCCCATGTCCGCACCAACTGATGCCGCACCGTCACTCTGGCAGTTGATGCGCGACGACATCGCCTGCGTCTTCCAGCGCGATCCGGCGGCGCGTTCGCGCTGGGAGGTGCTGACCACCTATCCCGGCGTGCACGCGGTGCTGCTGTACCGCCTCGCGCATCGTCTGTGGCGACTGGAGCTGGCCTACCCGGCGCGACTGCTGAGCTTCGTCGCGCGGCTGTGGAGCAACGTCGACATACACCCCGGCGCACGCATCGGGCTGCGCTTCTTCATCGATCACGGCGCTGGCGTGGTGATAGGCGAAACGGCCGAAATCGGTGACGACGTGACCCTCTACCATGGCGTCACCCTGGGCGGCACCACCTGGAACAAGGGCAAGCGCCACCCGACCCTCGGCAATGGCGTGGTGGTTGGCGCCGGCGCGAAGGTGCTCGGGCCGATCACCCTCGGCGACCGGGTGCGCGTCGGCGCCAACTCGGTGGTGGTGCACAGCGTCGGCGCGGACCGCACCGTGGTCGGAATCCCCGGCAAGGAAGTGGTGTCGCTGAAAACCGTGGTGAATGGCGAGGAGGGCATCAACCTCGATCACCACCTGATTCCCGACCCGGTGGGCAAGCTCATCGCCTCGCTGATCCAGCGCCTGGAGCGTCTCGAGGGCGCGCCCGAGTTGCCGCCCATCGTCGCAACGGAAGAGCCGGCGGCGGTCGTACAGAACGATCTGCACACCTTCGCCGGCGATACGCTGGCACCGCTTTCCGGCGCGGTCGGCCGGCTGCTGGAGAAGGCCGCGATTCTCTACCCGCAGATGGAAGCCGAAAACCTGCTGCTGGAAGCCTGGGCGCTGGCCTCCGATCATCCCCAGGTACTCGGCGCGCTGTATCGCTTCTACTTCTATCGCCATCGCCTCGACGACGCACTGGGCGTTGCCGAGCACACCCTGCGCACCAGTGCCGCCCAGGCCCGCCTGAACGCCGACTGGAAGAGCCTTCAGCCTGCGGATTTCGCCGGCCCGCAGAGCGGCATGCATCGCCTCTACCTGCTCGCGCTAAAGGCCTGCGCCTACCTCGAATTACGCCTCGGACGCTGCGCGTCGGCCAAGCAGCGGCTGGAGGCACTTTGCAGGCTTGACCCCAATAACAGCCTGGGCGGCGCCTATCTGCTGAGTCTCGCCGATCTTTCCGATTTCGACTGCACGTCAAACGCCGCCTGATGGGAGCACCGCTATGAGCTACCTGGAAAACTCGCTACGTGAACTCGAAGGCGCCGAGGAATTCCTCGAGTTCTTCGCCATCCCCTTCGACAGCCGCATCGTTCAGGTCTACCGCCTGCACATCCTGCAGCGCTTCCACGACTACCTGAGCCGCCTCACGCTGCCGGAGGAGGAAGCCGAACGCCACGCCCTCTACCGCGAACAGCTGAGCAAGGCCTACGCCGACTTCATCAACTCCTCGGCCCAGGCCGAACGGGCGCTCAAGGTGTTCAAGGAGGCCACACCCGGCTTCGTCGCCCTCGGCGAAATCACCCGGGGCTGAACGCCATGCAACCCTCTTACGAATACGGCGACCGCGTGCGGCTGATCCGCAACGTGCGCAACGACGGCACCTATCCCGGCATTCCTACCGGCACGCTCCTGATGCGTCGCGGCGAAGTCGGCCACGTGCTCAATGTCGGCACCTTTCTCCAGGACCAGTTGATCTACACCGTGCATTTCCTCGGCACGGACAGACGCATCGGCTGCCGCGAGGAAGAACTGGTCGACGCCGATCTGCCGTGGATGCCGAGCCGCTACGAGACCCGCGAGAAGGTCAGCGCGGCGATCCCGCTTTCGGTGAATGGCGAGGTCCGGGTGCCGCAGGGCAGCGTGGGTGAAGTGTTCAAGGTTGTCCGCGAATTCGAGCGCGGCCAGCCGTTCTATCACGTGCAGTTCCCCGGACGCCTGTTGATGGTGCCGGAGTCGGCACTGAATGACGCAAGCGGGGAGGAGGCTGGCCGATGACCGCGATCGATCAGGAAAACCTGGCGTACATGACTCTCAAGAGCGTACAGGCGCGCTTCGATTGCGAACCGGCGCAGCTCACCGAGAGCCAGAAGCATGAGGCTCAGCAGCATGCGCAGCGCCAGTACCGCATAGAAACGGCGGTGCTGGCCTCGCCCATGGCCCAGGACGTCCACGTGCCGGCCTCGACGGTGGAGGACGCCTTCGCGCGGATTCGCCAGCGCTATGAGGCGGAGGCCGACTTCCTCGAGGGACTGGAGCGCGCCGGGCTCGGCGAGGCGGGGCTGCGCCGGGCACTGCTCTGGGAGTTGCGGGTGGAAGCGGTGATGGATCGCGTGGCACAGAACGCCAAGCAGATCGATCCGGTGGACGAGGAGCTGTTCTACCTCAATCACCTCGATCGCTTCCATCTGCCGGAGCGACGCAAGGTGCGGCACATCCTCATCACCATCAATGACCAGTTCGCCGACAACCACCACGATGCCGCGCTGAAGCGCATCCGCCAGATCGCCGAGCAATTGAAGCGTCACCCGCGGCGTTTCTCCCAGCTCGCCCAACGCTATTCGGAATGCCCAACGGCAATGAACGGCGGGCTGCTCGGGGAGATGCCCCGGGGCAAGCTCTACCCGGAACTCGACCAGGTGCTCTTCAACCTCGCCAGAGGCCAGATCAGCGGACCGCTGCGATCTCCGATAGGCTTTCATCTGCTGTCGTGCGACTCGATCACCCAGGCCAAGAGGATGCGCTTCGCCGAGGCTCGCCCGAGCATCCATGAGCTTCTCGATACGCGGGTGCGGCGCGCTACCCAGCGCGACTGGATCAGGTCGCTGTTCGCCTAGTCACACGGAGAATTGCCAGAGTGGGCGCCGCGCGTTGATGTAGAATCGCCACCCCTCTGGCTTTTCCGGACAGCACCGACGTGGCCACCCGCAAACTCATCGTTCTCGACCGCGATGGCGTCATCAACGAAGACTCCGATGCCTTCATCAAGACCCTGGATGAATGGATTCCACTGCCGGGTTCCATCGAGGCGATCGCGCGCCTTTCCCACGCCGGCTGGGAGGTCTGCATAGCCACCAATCAGTCCGGCCTGGCCCGCGGCCTGTTCGACACTGCCACCCTGGACTCGATGCACGACCGCCTGCGCGAGCTGGTGGCCGGGCAGGGCGGGCGGATCGAGCTCATCCTGCACTGCCCGCATGGGCCGGACGACGGTTGCGAGTGCCGCAAACCGAAGCCCGGCATGTTCCGCCAGATCGCCGATCACTACGGCTATTCCGACCTCGCCGGTGTACCTGCCGTGGGTGATTCGCTGCGCGATCTGCAGGCGGGCGCGGCGCTCGGCGCGACGCCCTATCTGGTTCGCACCGGCAAGGGCGCGGTCACCTTGGAAAGGCCGCTGCCGCCCGGCACACTGGTCTTCGCCGATCTTTCATCCGTCGCCAGACACCTGCTCAACGAGTGATTCGATGTCGCCATTGCAAACCCTCAGAACCCTCCTGTTCTATGTTCTCCTCGCCAGCAGCGCCTGTATCTGGTGCAGCGTCAGCTTCTTCGTAGCGCCTTTCCTGCCGTTTCGCGCGCGTTACCGTTTCGTCGTGCGCAACTGGTGCCGCAGCGCCGTCTGGCTGACCAAGACCATTGTCGGCATCCGCTATGAAATCAAAGGGATAGAGAATATCCCGGAACGCCCCTGCGTGATCCTGGCCAAGCATCAGAGTACCTGGGAGACCTTCTTCCTTTCCGGCTTCTTCGAGCCGCTGTCGCAGGTACTCAAGCGCGAACTCCTGTACGTGCCGTTCTTCGGCTGGGCGATGGCCATGCTCAAACCCATCGCCATCGACCGCAGCAATCCGAAGGCCGCCCTCAAGCAGATGGCCAGCGTCGGCGCCGAACGTATCAGGCAGGGCGCCTGGATTCTGGTGTTTCCCGAGGGCACACGCGTGCCGTTCGGCCAGATCGGCAAGTTCTCCCGCGGCGGCACCGCGCTGGCGGTGAACGCCAACCTGCCGGTTTTGCCCATCGCCCACAACGCCGGCGCCTTCTGGCCGAAGAACGGCTGGGCCAAATACCCGGGCACCATCCAGGTGGTGATTGGTGCGCCGATGCACGCCGAAACCACCGGTCCGCGCGCGATAGCCGAACTCAACGACCGCGCCTTCGCCTGGGTCGAGCGCACCCAGCGTGAAATCGGCGCGCTGGAAGACGGAGCGGTGCCCCTGGATATTGCAGCACTCTGATCGATCGCCAATCGGCGCTCATAAAAAAACCGGTCAAATGACCGGTTTTTTTATGCGGGCAGAAGAACGATCAGACGTCGAGGTTCGAGACCGCTAGAGCGTTGGTTTCGATGAAGTCGCGACGCGGCTCCACGGCATCGCCCATCAGGGTGTTGAAGATCTGGTCGGCGGCGATGGCGTCTTCGATGGTGACCTGCAGCATGCGCCGCACGTTCGGATCCATCGTGGTTTCCCACAGCTGGTCCGGGTTCATTTCGCCTAGGCCTTTGTAGCGCTGGATGCTGTGACGCTTGGTGCTCTCTGTCATCAGCCAGCCAAGCGCTTCCTTGAAGGTCGATACCGGCTTCTTGCGCTCGCCGCGCTGCACGTAGGCATCTTCTTCGAGCAGGCTGTTCAACTGATCGCCGAGCTTGGTAACCGTGCGGTAGTCGTTGCTGGCGAAGAAGTCGCGGTTGAAGGTGATGTAGTTGCTCAGACCATGAGCGACCACTTCGACCTCAGGCAGCCAAAGTAGGCGTTCGCGGTCTTCGCGCAGGCTCAGCGTGTAGCTGAGGCCCGACTTCTCGATCAGCTTCAGGCGCGCCTGGAACAGTTCCAGCCAGGCCTGCATGGCTGCCTGGTCGCCGAGCTGTTCGGGCTCGACGCGCGGCAGATAGACGAAGTGCTCGGTCAACTCCTGCGGATACAGGCGCGACAGGCGACTCAGGGTCTTCATCACCGTGCGGTAATCGTTGACCAGCTTCTCCAGCGCGGAACCGGAAAGACCCGGCGCCTGTTCGTTGACATGCAGGCTGGCATCTTCGAGAGCGGACTGGGTCATGTATTCCTGCATGGCCTCGTCGTCCTTGATGTACTGCTCCTGCTTCCCGCGCTTGACCTTGTACAGCGGCGGCTGGGCGATATAGACGTAGCCCCGCTCGATCAACTCGGGCAACTGACGGAAGAAGAACGTCAGCAGCAACGTGCGGATGTGCGAACCGTCAACGTCGGCATCGGTCATGATGATGATGTTGTGGTAACGCAGCTTCTCGATGTTGTATTCCTCGCGGCCGATGCCACAGCCCAGCGCGGTGATCAGCGTGCCGACCTCCTGCGAGGAAAGCATCTTGTCGAAACGCGCTTTCTCGACGTTGAGGATCTTGCCCTTGAGCGGCAGGATCGCCTGGGTCTTGCGGTTACGCCCCTGCTTCGCAGAGCCGCCCGCGGAGTCCCCTTCCACGATGTACAGTTCGGACAGCGCCGGATCCTTTTCCTGGCAATCGGCCAGTTTGCCCGGCAGTCCGGCGATATCCAGAGCGCCCTTGCGGCGTGTCATTTCACGTGCTTTGCGGGCAGCCTCACGAGCCCGTGCAGCGTCGATCATCTTGCCGACGACTGCCTTGGCTTCATTCGGGTTCTCGATGAGGAAGTCGGCGAAGTACTTGCCCATTTCCTGTTCGACGGCCGTTTTCACCTCGGACGAAACCAGCTTGTCCTTGGTTTGGGAGCTGAACTTCGGATCAGGAACCTTCACCGAGATGATGGCCGTAAGGCCTTCGCGCGCATCGTCGCCGGTGGTGGCGATCTTATGCTTCTTGGCCAGGCCTTCCTGCTCGATATAACTGTTCAGGTTTCGCGTCAGCGCCGAACGGAAACCGGCCAGGTGAGTGCCGCCGTCACGTTGCGGAATGTTGTTGGTGAAGCAGAGCAGGTTCTCGTTGAAGCTGTCGTTCCACTGCAAGGCCACTTCGACGCCAACACCATCGTCGCGCTGTACGTTGAAATGGAAGACCTGATTGACCGCAGTCTTGTTGGTGTTCAGGTATTCGACGAAGGCACGCAGCCCTCCTTCGTACTTGAACAGCTCTTCCTTGCCGCTGCGCTCGTCCCGCAGAACGATCGCTACGCCCGAGTTGAGGAACGAAAGCTCGCGCAGGCGTTTGGCGAGGATTTCCCAGACGAAATGGATATTGTTGAAGGTCTCGGCGGATGCCTTGAAATGCACCTCGGTGCCTGTGCCTTCGGTGGTGCCGACAGGCGCGAGTGGCGCTTGAGGCACGCCATGGCGGTAGAGCTGCTCCCACACCTGACCTGCACGGCGAATGGTCAAACGCAGCTCCTCGGACAGCGCGTTTACCACCGAGACACCCACGCCATGAAGACCGCCGGAAACCTTGTAAGAGTTGTCATCGAACTTACCGCCGGCGTGCAGCACGGTCATGATGACCTCCGCAGCGGACACACCTTCTTCCTTGTGCATGTCGACCGGAATGCCGCGACCGTTGTCCCGAACCGTGATCGACTCATCTAGATGGATGGTGATGGAAATCTCGGAGCAATGACCGGCCAGTGCTTCGTCGATGGAGTTGTCGACGACTTCGAACACCATGTGGTGCAGACCCGTGCCGTCATCGGTATCGCCGATGTACATGCCCGGGCGCTTGCGTACGGCGTCCAGTCCTTTGAGGACCTTGATGCTGGAGGAGTCGTACGTGTTGTTCTCGCTCATGCTTCACTCCGAAGGTGTGATTCGGCCATGTTCCACGTGGAACATGGCGACCGGCGTATCCGCGTGCCAGCCATCTTTCAATAATTCATGATCCACGCAGGTGATGAACACCTGACAGTGCAAATCTTCCAACAGCCGACACAATGCGCGTCGGTGGTGCTCATCCAGCTCGGACGGCAAATCGTCCACCAGATAGATACATTGGCCGCGCTTGGTTTGGTTAACGAGATGCCCTTGGGCAATCCGCAGTGCGCAGACGACCAATTTCTGCTGGCCTCGGGACAGGATATCGGCCGCGCTATGAGCGCCCAACCTAAGCCTCAAATCAGCACGTTGAGGTCCCGACTGCGTATGGCCGATCTGCTGGTCACGGGATAACGAGGTGGAAAGCACTTCCTCAAGAGAACGCTCTTTATCCCATCCCCGAAAATAACTGAGGGTCAACCCCTGGAGATCCACCAGCTCGCACAGCGTCGCCTCGAACTCGGGTTTCAACGCCTGAATATAGGCGCGCCGATAGCCATCAATTTCGTCGCTGGCCAGATACAGCTCACGGTCCCACGAGGCCTGTAAAGCACCGTCAAGTGTACCATGGCGCAACCAGGAGTTCCGTTGCCGCAATGCCTTCTGAAGCCGCTGCCAGGCTCCCAGAAAGCGAGGTTCCACGTGGAACACTCCCCAATCTAGAAACTGTCGACGGATCTTTGGAGCGCCTTCCAGCAAACGAAAGCTATCGGGATTGATTAGCTGAAGCGGCAAGGTCTCGGCAAGTTGGGACGCACTTCGGACATTCTGCCCATCAATACGAATCTGCAATTCGCCCTGGCGATCACGACTGATTCCCAGATTGCTGGTTCCATCAGGCAGCAGCACTTGCCCGAACACCGTGCAGGCGGGATGTTCATACTGAATAACCGGCTGCAGTCGACTGCTGCGAAATGAGCGGGCCAGGCCCAGTAAATGGATGGCCTCTAGCAGGCTGGTCTTGCCGCTGCCGTTCGCGCCATGGAGGATGTTGATGCGGGGGGAAGGGGAGAGCGTCACCGGGTGCAAATTGCGCACCGCGGTGACAGTGACGCGGCTTAAGGACATTGAGCGTTACAGGCGCATCGGCATGACGACATAGGCAGACTCGTCGTTTTCAGCTTCCTGCACCAGCGCACTGCTATTGGAATCGGAAAGAATCAAACGCACCTGATCGGTAGTCATCACGCCCAGCACGTCCAGCAGATAGCTGACGTTGAAGCCAATCTCGAGGCCGGCACCCGTGTAGTCGACGGCTACTTCTTCTTCCGCTTCTTCCTGCTCGGGATTGTTGGCCTGAATCTTCAGTGTGCCACTCGTCAGTAGGAGTCGGATGCCCCGGTATTTTTCGTTGGAGAGAATCGCGGTGCGGCTAAAAGCCTCGCGCAGGACCTGCCGGTCGCCCACTACCAGTTTGTCGCCGCCTTTGGGCAGCACGCGCTCGTAGTCGGGAAATTTGCCGTCGACGAGTTTCGAGGTGAAGGTAAAATCACCCGTGGTAGCGCGAATATGGTGCTGGCCCAGCACGATCGCAACCTCGCCATCCTGCTCGGTCAACAGGCGGGCCAACTCCAGAATACCTTTGCGGGGAACGATCACCTGGTGACGGTCCGCCTGTTCGATGCCGGCCGTCATCGAACACATGGCCAGTCGGTGGCCGTCAGTGGCGACCGCACGAAGCACGTTGGCGCTGACTTCCAGCAGCATCCCGTTCAGGTAGTACCGCACATCCTGCTGCGCCATGGCGAAGCTGGTGCGCTCAATGAGCCGACGCAGCTTCGCCTGCGGCAAGGTGAAGTTCAGCGAGCCCGGACCTTCCTCGACTGTCGGGAAGTCATTGGCCGGCAAGGTGGACAAGGTGAAGCGGCTGCGGCCCGCCTTGACGACCAATTTCTGTTCATCCAGCCGCACGTCGATCAGCGCGTCGCTGGGAAGGCTCTTACAGATATCCATCAGCTTGCGTGCGGGAACAGTGATTTCGCCGGCCTCGGCGATGTCTTCCAGGGCAACGCGACCGACCAGTTCGACTTCCAGGTCGGTGCCGGTAAGGGAAAGATTCTGTCCCTCCACGACCAGCAGGACGTTGGAAAGAACCGGCAGGGTCTGCCGACGTTCCACGACGCCGCCAACCAGTTGCAGGGGTTTCAACAGGGCTTCGCGCTGAATAGTGAAGTGCATGGTCCGTTCCCTTGCCTCGTAGGCTGCGTGTGGATCAGGTAGTCAATGTGCGCAGCAGATTCTTGTAGTCCTCGCGGATGTCCGCGTCGGATTCCCTCAGTTCAGCAATCTTACGACAGGCATGCAGCACTGTGGTGTGATCGCGACCGCCGAATGCATTGCCGATTTCCGGCAGGCTGTGGTTGGTCAGTTCCTTGGACAGTGCCATCGCCACCTGACGGGGCCTGGCGACCGATCGGGAACGCCGCTTCGACAGCATGTCGGCGATCTTGATCTGGTAGTAATCGGCCGCGGTGCGCTGGATGTTTTCGATGCTGACCAGCTTGTCCTGCAAGGCCAGCAGATCCTTCAGCGACTCGCGGATCAGCTCGATGGTGATATCACGCCCCATGAAGTGGGCGTGAGCGATGACACGCTTCAGCGCGCCTTCGAGTTCACGAACATTCGAGCGAATCCGTTGAGCGATGAAGAATGCTGCATCGTGCGGCAGCTCGACCTTCGCCTGGTCGGCCTTCTTCATCAGGATGGCCACGCGCGTTTCCAGCTCCGGTGGCTCGACGGCTACCGTCAGCCCCCAGCCGAAACGCGACTTCAGGCGCTCCTCAAGCCCGTCTATCTCCTTCGGATAGCGGTCACTGGTGAGGATAACCTGCTGGCCGCCTTCAAGTAAGGCATTGAAAGTATGGAAGAATTCCTCCTGGGAACGTTCTTTCTTGGCGAAGAACTGGATGTCGTCGATGAGCAGCGCGTCGACGGAGCGGTAGAAACGCTTGAACTCGTTGATCGCGTTCAGCTGCAGTGCCTTGACCATGTCCGCGACGAAACGCTCCGAATGCAGGTAGACCACCTTGGCGTTCGGGTTCTTCTTCAGCAAATGGTTGCCGACCGCATGCATCAGGTGAGTCTTGCCCAGACCGACGCCGCCATAAAGGAACAACGGGTTGTAGCCGTGCTTGGGGTTGTCGGCTACCTGCCACGCCGCTGCTCGTGCCAGCTGGTTGGACTTGCCTTCCACGAAATTCTCGAAGGTGAAGGTCCGGTTCAGGTAACTGGTGTGCTTGAGCGCGCCCTCTACCTGCACCGTCCGCTCGGTACGAACCGCAGGGGCCGAGTTGCTCGCCACAGGCTCAGGGGCGTAGATCGGCGCCGAAACGACATCCGCTACCTGGCTGGCCTGCTGAACGGGCTCGGGCGGCGGCGCGACGGCCGCCGAAAGGGGCGCGTTAGGCGCCGGGCGCGAAGCCGCGCTGCGCTTGCTGCCGATAAGAAGGGACAGTGCCGGTGCGACTCCCGCGCCGCGCTCCCCGAGGAGTTCGAGCAGCCGTCCGAGGTACTTCTCGTTGACCCAGTCCAGAACGAACCGGTTCGGCGCATAGACGCGTAACTCCTCGCCTTCTGCCTCGACCTGCAGTGGCCGTATCCAGGTGTTGAATTGCTGGGCCGGCAGCTCGTCGCGAAGTATTTCCACGCATTGCTGCCAAAGTTCAACGGACACAGACGACCCCACAGAGTGAAAAAGCGACGAAAAAACAGCAGGCATTGTACGGGGCTGGCGGGCAGTTATCCACATTGCCCGACGTGGGGAAATGGTTAGAGACGTCGTACACGAAAATCATGGACAGGCAGAAATCCACGCGTTTCACTGTGGGTGAAGTGCCAATAACATATGTAAGAACCCGTGGGAAAACCTGTCGTTAACCTTACCTGTGGAAAACTCGCCCACTTGTCCAGAGCCTCTGCACAGGTCGGGCACATCCGCAGCACGTTTTCATCACAGTGTTGTAATCCGCTGCAGGCAGCAGCTGGTCCGGCCTTCACTGCTTTTTCCACAGAAAACAGGCTCACCATTAGTAGTCATATTCACCAAAGAGCTTATCTATTCTTCTCTTTATATTTCTCTGCAACGAAAGCGTTGGTTGGAAATTGACCTGTCCGTTCGGTTTCACTAGAATTGCCGGTCTCTTAAACGGGGGCCACTCCCGGCCCGTAGTGAGCACCAGGTAGAAGCATCATGAAACGCACCTTCCAGCCCAGCACCATCAAGCGCGCTCGTGTCCACGGTTTCCGTGCCCGCATGGCCACCAAGAACGGTCGTCAAGTCCTGTCGCGTCGCCGCGCCAAGGGCCGCAAGCGTCTGACCGTCTAATAATCCGGCACGGGTGGTGAGTCGAGACTTCAGTCGGGAAAAGCGCCTGCTTACACCCCGACAATTCAAGAGCGTATTCGACTCCCCCACCGGCAAGGTCCCCGGCAGGAATGTCCTGCTACTCGCGCGCGACAACGATCTTGATCATTCCCGCTTGGGTTTGGTGATCGGCAAGAAGAGCGTCAAGCTCTCCGTTGAACGCAATCGCCTGAAACGTCAGATCCGCGAATCGTTCCGCCTGAATCAGGACAGCCTGGTCGGCTGGGACATCGTGATCGTCGCGCGCAAGGGCCTTGGCGACCTGGACAATAGCGAACTGGTTCTGCAGTTCGGCAAGCTCTGGAAACGCCTCGCGCGCAATCGACCTCGCCTGCACACCCAAGCCGAACCTGAGGTCACCGACAGTCGTCATGCGTAAACTGGCCCTCGCATCGATCCAGTTCTACCGCTACGCCATCAGCCCGATGATGGCCAGCCACTGTCGCTTCTACCCCAGCTGTTCCTGCTACGCCCATGACGCCATCGAGCAGCACGGCGTGATGCGTGGCGGCTGGCTGGCCATGCGCCGGCTTGGCCGTTGTCATCCCTGGAATCCCGGCGGTTACGATCCGGTTCCCGCAGCGAAACCCTCCCGATCCCCTTCGATGGCCGAGTAATCATGGATATCAAACGCTCGATCCTGATCGTCGCCCTTGCGATCGTGTCCTACCTGATGGTCCTGCAATGGAACCAGGATTATGGGCAGGCCGCATTACCGCCGACGCAGAACCCTGTTGCGCAGAGCTCCAACCAGGCGCTGCCCGACGCTCCCAGTGCCACTGCCACCAGTGATGACGTGCCCAGCGCGACGGCCGAAGGCGAAGCGCAAATCGCGCCGAGCGCAGTCAGCAACGCGCTCATCCGGGTGAAGACCGACGTTCTCGACCTGGCGATCGATCCGCGTGGGGGGGATATCGTCCAGCTCAGCCTGCCGCAGTATCCGCGTCGTCAGGACCGTCCCGATGTGCCGTTCCAGTTGTTCGACAACGGCGGCGAACTGACCTACCTGGCGCAGAGCGGCCTGACCGGCGCCAACGGCCCGGATGCCCGCAGCTCCGGACGCCCGCTGTTCAACAGCGCGCAGCGCAGCTACGAATTGGCCGAAGGTCAGAATCAACTGGTGGTCGACCTGACCTACAGCGATGCCGGGGTCAACTACATCAAGCGCTTCACCTTCAAGCGCGGGCTCGATGCCTCTTGCTCGCCCAAGGAGCAGCAGCTGAAGAAGCCGGGCTGCGTGGACCCGTCCGCCTATCAGGTCGAAGTGCGCTACCTAATCGACAACCAGAGCGGCGCTACCTGGAACGGTAACCTGTTCGCCCAGCTCAAGCGTGACGCCAGCGGCGACCCGTCCTCGACCACGGCCACCGGCACGGCCACCTACCTCGGCGCGGCAATGTGGAAACCTGATTCGCCTTACACCAAGGTGAAAATGAAGGACATCGACAAGGCCCCGCTGAAGGAAACCGTGCAGGGCGGCTGGGTTGCCTGGCTGCAGCATTACTTCGTCACCGCCTGGGTGCCGGCGAAAGACACCACCAACGTGGTGCAGACCCGCAAGGACGCCCAGGGCAACTACATCATCGGCTTCACCGGTCCAACCGTAACCGTCGCCCCCGGCGCCAAGGCAGAGACTAGTGCGATCCTCTATGCCGGTCCGAAGATCCAGAAGTACCTCGGCGAGTTGTCGCACGGTCTCGAGCTGACGGTCGACTACGGCGTACTGTGGTTCCTCGCACAACCGATCTTCTGGTTGCTGCAACATATCCACAGCCTCCTCGGAAACTGGGGTTGGTCGATCATCGTCCTGACCATCATCATCAAGATGGCGTTCTTCCCGCTGTCTGCCGCCAGCTACCGTTCGATGGCGCGCATGCGTGCCGTCTCGCCGAAGATGGCCGCACTGAAAGAACAGTTCGGTGACGATCGCCAGAAGATGTCCCAGGCGATGATGGAGCTGTACAAGAAGGAGAAGATCAACCCGCTCGGCGGCTGCCTGCCGATCGTGGTGCAGATGCCGGTGTTCCTCGCGCTCTACTGGACGCTGCTGGAAAGCGTAGAGATGCGCCAGGCGCCGTGGATGTTCTGGATCACCGACCTGTCGATCAAGGATCCGTTCTTCATCCTGCCGATCATCATGGGCGCGACCATGTTCATTCAGCAGCAGCTGAACCCGACGCCGCCGGACCCGATGCAGGCCAAGGTGATGAAGCTGATGCCGATCATCTTCACCTTCTTCTTCCTCTGGTTCCCGGCCGGTCTGGTGCTGTACTGGGTGGTCAACAACTGCCTGTCCATCGCACAGCAGTGGTACATTACCCGCCAGATCGAAGCACGCACGAAGAAGGCAGAAGTCTGATTCACGCCGCGCGCACCTGTTGAACGAGACGCCCCATTTATGGGGCGTCTTGCTATCTGGAGAGCCCCGATGTCCACACCCCGCGAAACCATCGCCGCCGTCGCCACCGCACCCGGACGCGGCGGCGTGGGTATCGTGCGGGTGTCGGGTACGCAGGCGCGGCTAATGGCGGTCGCGCTGTCCGGCCGTGAACCGCGGCCACGGCATGCGCATTACGGTCCGTTCCTCGCCGAAGCGGGCCAGGTCATCGACGAAGGCCTGCTGCTGTTTTTTCCGGGGCCGAATTCGTTTACCGGCGAAGACGTACTCGAACTCCAGGGCCACGGCGGCCCGGTGATCCTCGACCTGCTGCTCAGGCGCTGCCTCGAACTGGGCGCCCGCCAAGCACGCCCGGGCGAGTTCAGCGAGCGCGCCTTCCTCAATGACAAACTCGATCTGGCGCAGGCCGAGGCGATTGCCGACCTGATCGAGGCAAGCTCCGAACAGGCGGCACGTAACGCGTTGCGTTCGCTGCAGGGCGAGTTCTCGAAACGTGTGCACGGCCTGACCGAGAGCCTGATCCAGCTGCGCATCTACGTCGAAGCGGCAATCGACTTCCCGGAGGAAGAAATCGACTTCCTCGCCGATGGCCACGTACTGCGGCGACTCGATGCCGTGCGCGAACACCTGCAGCAGGTCGTCCGGGAAGCCAGCCAGGGCGCGTTGCTGCGCGACGGCATGAACGTGGTCATCGCCGGCCGACCCAACGCCGGAAAGTCGAGCCTGCTCAACGCCCTCGCAGGCCGCGAGACGGCGATCGTCAGCGACATCGCCGGCACCACGCGCGACGTGCTGCGCGAACATATCCACATCGATGGCATGCCGCTGCACGTGATCGACACCGCCGGCCTGCGCGCTACGGACGACCAGGTCGAGAAGATCGGCGTCGAACGCGCGGTGAAGGCGATCAGCGAGGCCGATCGTGTGCTGCTGGTGGTGGATGCGAGCACGCCGGAAGCGCGCGATCCGTTCGCACTCTGGCCGGAGTTCTTCGACGTGCGCCCGGCGGCGGACAAGGTCACATTGATCCGCAACAAGGCCGATCTTTCCGGCGAGCCCACCGAACTGTCGGTCGCCGAGGATGGTCACGTCAGCATCGTCTTGTCCGCGCGCTCCAGCGACGGCCTCGAACTGCTGCGCGAACACCTGAAGGCCTGCATGGGCTACCAGCAGCTGTCCGAGGGCAGCTTCAGCGCCCGCCGGCGTCACCTCGAGGCACTGCGCCAGGCGTCCAGCCATCTCGAACATGGACGCGCCCAGTTGACCCTGGCAGGCGCCGGCGAGCTCCTGGCGGAAGACCTGCGCCTGGCGCAGCAGGCACTCGGCGAAATCACCGGCGCGTTCAGCTCCGACGACCTCCTCGGTCGGATCTTCTCCAGCTTCTGCATCGGCAAGTAGCCCCCGGAAGGGTTGCGGTCTCGCGGGTCGGGACGGCATTCGGCCATCCATTTTTCGGTCATTGAGCTTTGTGGATAACCCTGACTGTGCCCTGTAGGTAACGCGTCTCCAACGCGGAGGATAAACTCACCTGTGCATAACTGATGACTTAATACACAGGTTACGATCAGCCTAACCCCTGCTTTCACGCAGCTAGGGCACAAGTCTCACGAACGCTGTACATCAGGATTGGCGTGGCTTGTATCACGTTATCCACAGAAAATGGTTGCAGTAAGAATAAACATAGAAAACAAGCTTTATAAATTCATCTCTATTTATTCTTGTTAGCCGGACTCAGGAGCCACTCCCTTCTCAGGGTGAACCGATTGGCTAAATTTTGTGCAAAAGGCTTCATTCAGCCGACCTAACTCCCTATACTTGCCGGCTCCCTGATTTCCCAATCTCAACAGGCACGAGGTGCGTGGTGGATTACCCTTCCCGTTTCGACGTGATCGTCATCGGTGGCGGCCATGCCGGTACCGAAGCAGCGCTGGCTGCTGCCCGCATGGGGGTGAAAACCCTGCTGCTGACCCATAACGTCGAAACCCTCGGCCAGATGAGCTGCAACCCGGCCATCGGCGGGATCGGCAAGAGCCATCTGGTGAAGGAAATCGACGCCCTCGGCGGCGTGATGGCGCAGGCAACGGACAAGGGTGGAATCCAGTTCCGTGTGCTCAATAGCCGTAAGGGCCCTGCGGTGCGCGCCACGCGCGCCCAGGCCGACCGAATCCTGTACAAGGCCGCGGTGCGTGAGGTGCTGGAAAACCAGCCCAACCTGTGGATATTCCAGCAGGCCTGCGACGACCTGATCGTCGAGAACGAGCAGGTCAGGGGCGTGGTCACCCAGATGGGCTTGCGTTTCTTCGCCGAGTCCGTGGTGCTGACCACCGGCACATTCCTGGGCGGACTTATCCACATTGGCCTACAGAACTATTCCGGCGGCCGCGCCGGCGACCCGCCGTCGATCGCCCTGGCCAAGCGCCTGCGTGAATTGCCATTGCGCGTCGGTCGGCTGAAGACCGGCACGCCACCACGCATCGACGGTCGCTCGGTGGATTTCTCGGTGATGACCGAGCAGCCTGGCGATACACCGGTTCCGGTGATGTCGTTCCTCGGTTCGAAGGAACAGCACCCGACGCAGGTCAGCTGCTGGATCACCCATACCAATGCGCGCACCCACGAGATCATCGCCGCCAACCTGGATCGTTCGCCGATGTATTCGGGCGTCATCGAAGGGATCGGCCCGCGCTACTGCCCGTCGATCGAGGACAAGATCCATCGCTTCGCCGACAAGGACAGCCACCAGGTGTTCCTCGAGCCCGAAGGCCTGACCACCCACGAGCTGTATCCGAACGGCATCTCCACCTCGCTGCCCTTCGACGTGCAGTTGCAGATCGTGCAGAGCATCCGCGGGATGGAAAACGCGCACATCGTGCGTCCCGGCTACGCCATCGAGTACGACTATTTCGATCCGCGCGATCTCAAGTACAGCCTGGAGACAAAGGTCATTGGCGGGCTGTTCTTCGCCGGCCAGATCAATGGCACCACGGGCTACGAAGAAGCCGGTGCCCAGGGCCTGCTCGCCGGTGCCAACGCCGCGCTGCGTGCGCAGGGCAAGGACGCCTGGTGCCCGCGTCGCGACGAGGCCTACATCGGCGTGCTGGTCGACGACCTGATCACCCTTGGCACCCAGGAGCCGTACCGCATGTTCACGTCGCGCGCCGAGTACCGGCTGATCCTGCGCGAGGACAATGCCGATCTGCGCCTCACCGAGAAGGGCCGCGAACTGGGATTGATCGACGACGCGCGCTGGGCCGCGTTCTGCACCAAGCGCGTGGCGATCGAGCAGGAAGAACAGCGCCTGAAAAGCGCCTGGGTCCGGCCGAACACCCCGCAGGGTGACGCCGTCGCCGCGCGCTTCGGGACACCGCTCGCCCACGAATACAACCTGCTCAACCTGCTCAGCCGCCCGGAAATCGACTATGCCGGGCTGATCGAGATCACCGGCGAAGGCGTAGGCGATCCGCAGGTCGCCGAGCAGATAGAGATCCGTACCAAGTACGCCGGCTACATTGATCGCCAGCAGGAAGAAATTGCCCGCCTGCGTGCCAGCGAGAACATCCGCCTGCCCGACGACCTCGACTACGCCGGGATTTCCGGGCTGTCCAAGGAAATCCAGCACAAGCTCGGCCAGGCCCGCCCGGAAACCCTCGGCCAGGCCTCGCGTATTCCCGGCGTCACGCCGGCGGCCGTGTCGCTGCTGATGATCCATCTGAAGAAGCGCGGCGCTGGCCGCCAGCTGGAACAGAGCGCCTGATGGCGGTCACCGATCATCAGGCGCTGGAGCTTTCCCGGGGCGCCGAGCAACTCGGTCTGGCGCTCGACGCGTCGCAGCAACGCCGCCTGCTCGGTTACCTCGCGCTGCTCATCAAGTGGAACAAGGCCTACAACCTGACGGCGGTGCGCAACCCTGACGAGATGGTCTCGCGTCATCTGCTCGACAGCCTCAGCGTGGTGCCCTTCGTGGCCGACGCTGGAGAGCGCTGGCTGGACGTCGGCAGCGGCGGCGGCATGCCCGGCATTCCACTGGCGATCCTGTTTCCCGAACGCCATTTCACCCTGCTCGACTCCAACGGCAAGAAGACCCGCTTCCTCACCCAGGTAAAACTCGAGCTCGGCCTGAGCAACCTAGATGTGGTGCATGGTCGCGTCGAGGCGTTCACGCCCGAGCGGCCGTTCGACGGCATCTGCTCGCGCGCCTTCAGCGCCCTGGACGATTTCGCCAACTGGACGCGCCATCTGGGCGATGCATCGACCTGCTGGCTGGCGATGAAAGGCGTGCATCCCGATGACGAGCTGCAGGCGCTGCCGGACGACTTCCGCCTCGCCGCGACCCACGTGCTCAAGGTTCCCGGTTGCCAAGGCCAGCGCCATCTGCTGATACTGCGCCGCTCCTCATGACCCGGACCGACACCGACAATGGCTAAAGTTCTCGCCATCGCCAACCAGAAAGGCGGTGTCGCCAAGACCACGACCTGCATCAACCTGGCGGCCTCGCTGGTGGCCACCAAGCGCCGGGTGCTGCTCATCGACCTCGATCCGCAGGGCAATGCCACCACCGGCAGCGGCGTGGACAAGCTCGGTCTCGAACATTCGATCTACGACGTGCTGATCGGCGAATGCAGCCTGGTCGAAGCCATGCAGTTCTCCGAGCACGGCGGTTACCAGCTGCTGCCGGCCAACCGCGACCTGACGGCCGCCGAAGTGGCTCTGCTGGACATGCCGGCCAAGGAGAATCGCCTGCGCGAGGCGTTGGCCCCGGTCCGCGAGAACTACGACTACATCCTCATCGACTGCCCCCCGTCGCTGTCGATGCTCACCGTCAACGCCCTGGTCGCCGCAGATGGCGTGATCATCCCCATGCAGTGCGAGTACTACGCGCTGGAAGGGCTGACCGACCTGATCAACTCGATCCAGCGCATCGGCAAGATGCTCAATCCGACACTGAAGATCGAAGGCTTGCTGCGCACCATGTACGACCCGCGCATCAGTCTGACCAACGACGTGTCCGCCCAGCTCAAGGAGCATTTCGGCGACACGCTTTACGACACTGTGATCCCGCGCAACGTCCGTCTCGCCGAGGCGCCCAGCTTCGGGATGCCGGCGCTGGTCTACGACAAGCAATCGCGTGGCGCCCTGGCCTACCTGGCGCTGGCCGGCGAGCTGGCACGCCGTCAGCGGAGCGCCGGACGCACCGCAGTGGCGCCCGCCACACAAGCATAAGGAACTGGCATGGCCATCAAGAAACGAGGTCTCGGACGCGGACTGGACGCCCTGCTGGGCGGAACCAGCATCGCCGCCATGCAGGAAGAAGCCGCCCAGGTGGAAAACCGCGAGCTGCATTACCTCCCGCTCGACCTGATTCAGCGCGGCAAGTATCAGCCGCGCCGCGACATGGACCCCGCCGCACTGGAAGAACTGGCGCAATCGATCAAGGCCCAGGGCGTGATGCAGCCGATCGTGGTGCGTGCCATCGACGGTGGTCATTACGAAATCATTGCCGGCGAGCGTCGCTGGCGTGCCAGCCAGCAGGCCAATCTGGAAAAGATCCCGGCGATGGTGCGCGACGTCAGCGACGAGGCCGCGGTGGCGATGGCGCTGATCGAGAACATCCAGCGCGAGGACCTCAATCCGATCGAGGAAGCCTTCGCCCTGCAGCGCCTGCAGCAGGAATTCCAGCTGACCCAGCAGCAGGTCGCCGAGGCCGTGGGCAAATCGCGGGTCACCGTGACCAACCTGTTGCGCCTGATCGCCCTGCCGGAAGAGATCAAGACCCTGCTCGCCCATGGCGATCTGGAAATGGGGCACGCCCGGGCATTGCTCGGATTGCCGGCCGACCGCCAGCTGGAAGCTGCGCGACATGTTGTCGCACGAGGTCTGACGGTCCGTCAGACCGAGGCTCTGGTGAGGCAGTGGCTGAGCGACAAACCACAGGCCACCGAGAAGCCCAAAGCCGATCCGGACATCAGCCGTCTGGAACAGCGCCTCGCAGAGCGGCTGGGCTCTCCCGTGCAGATCAAGCACGGACAGAAGGGCAAAGGTCAGTTGGTAATCCGCTACAACTCGCTGGATGAATTGCAGGGCGTACTGGCGCATATCCGCTGAAACAAATGCTTATGCATGACGTGTAGCGGGTAGTCGGAAATCACTACCCGGCAGTTGAACGGGTAGGGAAGCGCCCCTATACTCTGCGCGCATTTTGGTCGGCATGAAATATGCCAAGTCGTTGATTTAACGGACGCCGACCTTCCAGAGGACGTTTGCGATGGATGCCCGCACGCCACAACGCCTGCCCCTCCATCGCCTGCCGGTTTTTCCGGTGTTGATCGCCCAACTGGTCCTGCTGCTGATCGCCGCTTCGTTACTGTGGCTTTCGCGAGGATCGGTAGCCGGTTACTCGGGACTCTGCGGTGGTCTGATCGTATGGCTACCCAATCTGTATTTCGCTCACAAGGCGTTCCGCTTCAGCGGGGCGCGGGCCGCACAAGCCATCGTCCGGTCGTTCTACGCCGGCGAGGCCGGAAAACTGATTCTGACGGCGGTGCTCTTTGCGCTGACGTTCGCAGGTGTGAAACCACTGGAGCCGCTGGCCGTATTCGGTGTGTTCCTGCTGACCCAGACGGTCGGCTGGTTTTCTCCCCTGCTGATGAGAAAACGACTTACGAATTAACGCGTTGAGGCAAACATGGCAGCAGAAAACGCTTCGGGCTACATTCAGCACCACCTGCAGAACCTGACCTTCGGGCGGCTGCCGAGCGGTGACTGGGGTCTTGCCCACACCGCTCAGGAAGCCAAGGAAATGGGCTTCTGGGCATTCCACCTGGATACCCTGGGCTGGTCGGTTGCGCTGGGTGTGATCTTCGTTCTGCTATTCCGCATGGCTGCCAGCAAGGCAACCTCCGGTCAGCCGGGTGCCCTGCAGAACTTCGTCGAGGTGTTGGTCGAGTTCGTCGACGGCAGCGTCAAGGACACCTTCCACGGCCGCAACCCGCTGATCGCTCCTCTGGCCCTGACGATCTTCGTCTGGATCTTCCTGATGAACGCCATCGACCTGATCCCGGTCGACTGGATCCCTCATGCGGCGATGGCGATCTCCGGTAACGAGCACATCTTCTTCCGTGCGGTTCCTACTACCGACCCGAACGCTACCCTGGGCATGGCTCTGTCGGTGTTCGCGCTGATCATTTTCTACAGCATCAAGGTCAAGGGCATCGGCGGCTTCATTGGTGAACTGACCCTACATCCTTTCAGCAGCAAGAACATCGCGGTGCAGGTCATCCTCATCCCGGTCAACTTCCTGCTCGAATTCGTAACCCTGGTGGCCAAGCCGATTTCGCTGGCCCTGCGGTTGTTCGGCAACATGTATGCCGGCGAGCTGGTATTCATCCTGATCGCCGTGATGTTCGGCAGCGGTCTGCTTTGGCTGAGTGGCCTGGGTGTGGTGCTGCAGTGGGCGTGGGCGGTTTTCCACATCCTGATCATCACCCTGCAAGCGTTCATCTTCATGATGCTGACGATCGTCTACCTTTCGATGGCGCACGAAGATAACCACTGATTGTTCGCTTTACCGCTTCATCTAAAACCCCTAACCAAGTCGACATAAGAGTCGGAGGAAAAATGGAAACTGTAGTTGGTCTTACCGCTATTGCCGTTGCACTGCTGATTGGCCTGGGTGCCCTGGGTACCGCCATTGGTTTCGGTCTGCTGGGTGGCAAATTCCTGGAAGGCGCTGCGCGTCAACCGGAAATGGTCCCGATGCTGCAAGTCAAGATGTTCATCGTCGCCGGCCTGCTCGACGCCGTGACCATGATCGGCGTTGGTATCGCTCTGTTCTTCACCTTCGCGAACCCCTTCGTTGGTCAAATCGCCGGCTGATCACTCGTCTTCATTCGAGTGAACCGGTTTGATGGACAACGAACGAGCGAGGTGTTGGCGTGAACATTAATGCAACCCTGATTGGCCAGTCCGTTGCGTTCTTCATCTTCGTGCTGTTCTGCATGAAGTTCGTGTGGCCTCCGGTCATCACGGCTTTGCGCGAACGCCAGAAGAAGATCGCAGAAGGTCTGGACGCTGCCAATCGTGCGACTCGCGACCTGGAGCTGGCCCAAGAGAAAGTGGGCGAGCAACTGCGCGAAGCGAAGACTCAGGCAGCCGAGATCATCGAGCAAGCCAAGAAGCGCGCGACCCAGATCGTCGACGAAGCCCGTGATCAGGCCCGTGTCGAAGCTGAGCGCGTCAAGGCTCAGGCTCAGGCCGAGATCGAGCAGGAAATTAACGGTGTCAAGGACGCGCTGCGTGCCCAACTGGGTAGCCTGGCCGTCGGCGGTGCCGAGAAGATCCTGGGTGCCACAATCGATCGAAACGCGCATGCGGAGCTGGTTGATAAACTGGCTGCCGAAATCTAAGCGAGGGCGATCATGGCAGAATTGACCACGCTGGCCCGACCTTATGCCAAGGCTGCTTTCGAGCACGCCCAGGCCCATCAGCAGCTGGCCGCCTGGTCGGCCATGCTCGGCCTGGCTGCAGCAGTGTCGCAAGACGCGCGCATGCAGAGCGTGCTCAAGGCTCCGCGTCTGACCAGTACAGAAAAGGCCGCCACCTTCGTCGAGGTGTGCGGCGACAAGTTCGATGCTCAGGTACAGAACTTCATCCATATCATCGCCGAAAACGAGCGCCTCGCGCTGTTGCCGGAAATCGCCGAACTGTTCGAGCTGTACAAGGCCGAGCAGGAGAAATCGGTCGATGTGGACGTGACCAGTGCCTTCGCATTGAGCGCCGAACAGCAAGACAAACTCGCCAAGGTTCTCAGCGCTCGGCTCAGCCGGGAAGTGCGATTGCACGCTGCGGAAGACGCCAGCCTCATCGGTGGTGTCGTGATCCGCGCAGGCGACCTGGTTATCGATGGCTCGGTTCGCGGCAAGCTCGCGAAACTGGCCGAAGCGTTGAAATCCTGAGTTTGAAGGGGCAGCAGAGCAATGCAGCAACTCAATCCTTCCGAAATAAGTGAAATCATCAAGGGGCGTATCGAGAAACTCGACGTCTCTTCCCAAGCCCGTAACGAAGGCACCATCGTCAGCGTTTCCGACGGTATCGTGCGCATCTACGGCCTGGCCGACGTTATGTACGGCGAGATGATCGAGTTCCCCGGTGGCGTCTACGGTATGGCGCTGAACCTGGAACAAGACTCCGTCGGCGCCGTCGTTCTGGGTAGCTACCTCGGCCTGCAAGAAGGCATGAGTGCCAAGTGCACCGGCCGCATCCTCGAGGTTCCGGTCGGTCCGGAACTGCTGGGTCGTGTGGTCGATGCCCTGGGTAACCCGATCGATGGCAAAGGCCCGCTCAACAACGTCGCTACCGACGCGGTTGAGAAGGTCGCGCCGGGCGTGATCTGGCGTAAGTCGGTCGACCAGCCGGTACAGACCGGCTACAAATCGGTCGATGCGATGATCCCGGTAGGCCGTGGCCAGCGCGAGCTGATCATCGGTGACCGTCAGATCGGCAAGACCGCTCTGGCCATCGACGCCATCATCAACCAGAAGAACAGCGGCATCCGCTGCGTCTACGTCGCCATCGGTCAGAAGCAGTCGACCATCGCCAACGTTGTACGCAAGCTGGAAGAGAACGGCGCCCTGGCCAACACCATCGTGGTGGCGGCGAGTGCTTCGGAATCCGCAGCGCTGCAGTTCCTGGCTCCCTACGCCGGCTGCACCATGGGCGAGTACTTCCGTGACCGCGGCGAAGACGCCCTGATCGTTTATGACGATCTGTCCAAGCAGGCTGTCGCCTATCGCCAGATCTCCCTGCTGCTGCGCCGTCCGCCGGGCCGCGAAGCCTACCCGGGCGACGTGTTCTATCTCCACAGCCGTCTGCTGGAGCGTGCTTCCCGCGTTTCCGAAGAGTACGTCGAGAAGTTCACCAATGGCGCCGTGACTGGCAAGACCGGTTCGCTGACCGCGCTGCCAATCATCGAAACCCAGGCCGGCGACGTTTCCGCGTTCGTTCCGACCAACGTGATTTCGATCACCGACGGCCAGATCTTCCTTGAATCGGCGATGTTCAACTCGGGTATCCGTCCGGCTGTCAACGCCGGTATCTCGGTATCCCGCGTGGGTGGCGCTGCTCAGACCAAGATCGTCAAGAAGCTTTCCGGTGGTATTCGTACCGCGTTGGCGCAGTACCGTGAACTGGCGGCTTTCGCCCAGTTCGCTTCCGACCTGGACGAAGCCACTCGCAAGCAGCTCGAGCATGGTCAGCGCGTTACCGAGCTGATGAAGCAGAAGCAGTACGCGCCGATGTCCATCGCCGAAATGTCGCTGTCGCTGTATGCCGCCGAGCGCGGTTTCCTGACCGACGTCGAGCTGGCCAAGATCGGTAGCTTCGAAGCTGCGCTGATTGCCTACTTCAACCGTGATCACGCCGATCTGATGGCGAAGATCAACGAGAAGGGTGACTTCAACGACGAAATCGATAAAGGCATCAAAGCCGGCATCGAGAAGTTCAAGGCCACCCAAACCTGGTAAGCCGCAGCGGGGTCGAAAGGCCCCGCCTGCTAACCCCATAGGTGTGAAATGGCAGGCGCAAAAGAGATTCGCAGCAAGATTGCGAGCATCAAAAGCACGCAAAAGATCACCAGCGCCATGGAAAAGGTGGCGGTCAGCAAGATGCGCAGAGCACAACAGCGCATGGCTGCCAGCCGTCCTTATGCCGAGCGCATTCGGCAGGTGATCGGCCATCTGGCCAACGCCAATCCGGAATACCTGCACCCGTTCATGATCGAGCGTGAGGTCAAGCGTGTCGGCTATATCGTCGTCACCTCCGACCGTGGTCTTGCCGGCGGCTTGAACACCAACCTGTTCAAAGCACTGGTCAAGGACATGAGCGCCCAGCGCGAGAAAAGCGCGGAGATCGATCTGGCGGTGATCGGGGGCAAGGGTGCGTCGTTCTTCCGTAGCTACGGCGGCAACGTGGTAGCGGCGATCAGCAACCTGGGCGAAGCGCCTTCGATCAACGACTTGATCGGCAGCGTCAAGGTCATGCTGGATGCCTACCTCGAAGGCCGTATCGACCGGCTGTACGTGGTCTCCAACAAGTTCGTCAACACCATGACCCAGAAGCCGACCGTGGAACAGTTGATTCCGCTGGTCGCCGAGGATAGTCAGGAATTGAAGCACCACTGGGACTATCTCTACGAACCCGATGCCAAGCAGCTGCTGGAAGGCCTGCTGGTGCGCTATGTGGAGTCGCAGGTCTACCAGGCGGTGGTCGAGAACAATGCGGCCGAGCAGGCCGCGCGGATGATTGCGATGAAGAACGCCACCGACAACGCCGGTGATCTGATCAGCGAATTGCAGCTGATCTACAACAAGGCGCGTCAGGCAGCGATCACTCAGGAAATCTCGGAAATCGTCGGCGGCGCTGCCGCGGTTTAACGGTTCAAAATTCAGAGGAACCAAAGATGAGTAGCGGACGTATCGTTCAAATCATCGGCGCCGTCATCGACGTGGAATTCCCGCGCGATCAGGTCCCGAACATCTATGACGCGCTGAAGGTACAAGGCGCGGAAACCACCCTGGAAGTCCAGCAGCAGCTGGGCGACGGCATCGTCCGTACCATCGCCATGGGTTCGACCGAAGGCCTCAAGCGCGGTCTCGACGTCGCCAGCACCGGTGCTGGCATCCAGGTTCCGGTCGGGGTGAAAACCCTGGGAAGGATCATGGACGTCCTCGGCAACCCGATCGACGAAGCGGGCCCGATCGGCGAAGAAGAGCGCTGGGGCATCCACCGCGCTGCGCCGTCTTACGCGGAGCAGGCTGGCGGCAACGAGCTGCTGGAAACCGGCATCAAGGTCATCGACCTGGTCTGCCCGTTCGCCAAGGGCGGCAAGGTCGGTCTGTTCGGCGGCGCCGGTGTCGGCAAGACCGTCAACATGATGGAGCTGATCCGTAACATCGCCATCGAGCACAGCGGTTACTCCGTGTTCGCCGGTGTGGGCGAGCGTACCCGTGAAGGGAACGACTTCTACCACGAGATGAAGGACTCCAACGTTCTCGACAAAGTTGCCCTGGTCTATGGCCAGATGAACGAGCCGCCGGGCAACCGTCTGCGCGTGGCGCTGACCGGCCTGACCATGGCCGAGAAGTTCCGTGACGAAGGTCGCGACGTTCTGCTGTTCGTCGACAACATCTACCGTTACACCCTGGCCGGTACCGAAGTGTCCGCACTGCTCGGCCGTATGCCGTCCGCAGTGGGTTACCAGCCGACCCTGGCCGAGGAAATGGGCGTTCTGCAGGAACGCATCACTTCCACCAAGTCGGGTTCGATCACCTCGATCCAGGCCGTCTACGTTCCTGCGGATGACCTGACCGACCCGTCGCCGGCGACCACCTTCGCCCACCTTGACGCCACCGTGGTTCTGTCCCGCGACATCGCTTCGCTCGGTATCTACCCGGCGGTCGATCCGCTCGACTCCACCTCGCGTCAGCTGGACCCGAACGTGATCGGTGCCGAGCACTACGAGACCGCTCGTGGCGTGCAGTACGTCCTGCAACGCTACAAGGAGCTGAAGGACATCATCGCTATCCTCGGCATGGACGAGCTGTCCGAAGCCGACAAGCAACTGGTATCCCGCGCTCGTAAGATCCAGCGTTTCCTGTCCCAGCCGTTCTTCGTGGCCGAAGTCTTCACCGGCTCGCCGGGCAAGTACGTTTCCCTGAAGGACACCATCGCTGGTTTCAAAGGGATCCTCAACGGCGACTACGATCACCTGCCGGAACAAGCGTTCTACATGGTTGGTGGCATCGAAGAAGTCATCGAGAAAGCCAAGAAACTGTAATCGGGAGCGCCCGGTGACGGGCGCCCACGCGAGGCTACCTAATGGCTATGTCAGTCCATTGCGATATCGTCAGCGCGGAAGGCGAAATCTTCACCGGTCTGGTGGAAATGGTGATTGCGCACGGCAACCTGGGTGACCTGGGTATTTCGCCGGGCCACGCACCCTTGATCACCGACCTGAAGCCGGGTCCGATCCGTCTGGTCAAGCAGGGCGGCGAAGAGGAGGTGTTCTACATCTCCGGCGGTTTTCTCGAAGTCCAGCCGAACATGGTCAAGGTTCTTGCCGACACCGTGCAGCGCGCTGGCGACCTCGACGAAGCGTCCGCCCAGGAGGCCGTCAAGGCCGCCGAGCAGGCTCTGAACGATAAGAGCGCGGAGTTCGACTACGGCTCGGCTTCGGCCCAGCTCGCCGAAGCCGCCGCCCAGTTGCGGACCATCCAGCAGTTGCGCGCCAGAGCCAAACGCTGAGTGAATCCGTTTCGACAATCAGGGGTAGCTTCGGCTACCCCTTTTTGTTTGCGTCTTTTCCGAACGCTGTTGCCGGCATGATCTGGCTGTCTTAAGGTCGCGCCGTTTCCCTTTGCTCCCGGAGGTCCCTGCATGTCCCTTGAAGTCGTGATTCTCGCCGCCGGCCAAGGTACGCGCATGCGTTCGGCACTGCCCAAGGTGCTGCACCCGGTAGCCGGCAAACCGATGCTCGGGCATGTCATCGACAGCGCGCGCCAGTTGCAGCCGCAGGGCATCCACGTGGTCATCGGGCACGGCGCGGATGCGGTGCGCGAGCGGCTCGCCGCGGACGACCTCAGTTTCGTCATGCAGCGTGAACAGCTCGGCACCGGCCACGCCGTGGCCCAGGCGGCGCCGGCGCTGTCCGCCAAGCGCGTGCTCATCCTCTATGGCGACGTCCCGCTGATCGAAGTCGGCACCCTGCAGCGCCTGTTGCAGAAGGTGGATGACCAAAATCTGGCGCTGCTTACCGTGGAGCTCGGCGACCCGACCGGCTACGGGCGCATCGTCCGTGACGCCGTGGGGGCGGTGAGCGCCATCGTCGAGCACAAGGACGCAACGCCCGAGCAGCGCGCGATCAGGGAAGGCAATACCGGGATCCTCGCGGTGCCCGGCAAACGCCTCGGCGGCTGGCTGAGCCGGCTGTCCAACAGCAACGCGCAGGGCGAGTACTACCTGACCGACGTGATCGCCATGGCGGTCGCCGACGGGCTCACCGTCGCCACCGAACAGCCGCTGGACGCGATGGAGGTGCAGGGCGCCAACGACCGCATCCAGCTGGCCGAACTGGAACGTCATTACCAGCAGCGTGCGGCACGTCGCCTGATGGCCGAGGGCGTGACGTTGCGTGATCCGGCGCGTTTCGATGTGCGCGGAGACGTCAGTGTCGGCCGCGACGTGCTCATCGATATCAACGTGATTCTCGAAGGCCGCGTGCTGATCGAGGAGGGCGTGGAGATCGGACCGAACTGCGTGATCCGCAACAGCACGCTGCGCAAGGGAGCGATCGTCAAGGCCAACAGCCATCTGGATGGCGCCGAACTGGGCGAGGGCGCGGATTGCGGCCCGTTCGCGCGGCTGCGTCCGGGCAGCGTGCTGGGTGCGAAGGCCCATGTAGGCAACTTCGTCGAACTGAAGAATGCCGTCATGGGGGAGGGCGCCAAGGCCGGCCATCTGAGCTACCTCGGCGATGCCGAGATCGGTGCGCGCAGCAACATCGGCGCTGGCACCATCACCTGCAACTACGACGGTGCCAACAAGTCACGCACGCGGATGGGTGAGGATGTATTCGTCGGTTCCAACAGCGCACTGGTCGCTCCGGTGAGCCTCGGCGACGGCGCCACCACGGGTGCCGGGTCGGTGGTCACCCAGGACGTGCCGGCAAATACGCTGGCCGTCGGGCGCGCCAAGCAGCGCAACATCGAAGGCTGGAAGCGGCCGGTGAAGGTGAAGAAGTAGCGTGATCGATGATGAGAAGGCGGCCCTGGGCCGCCTTTTTCGTTTCTGTGGTTGACGTGAAAGCTTCGTTAGGTTTTGATTCGACAACTTTAATTTCGAATCGAAACTTAAGTATGTCGAAGCGCAACACGCCGCAACGTCGTCACGCCATCCTGGCTATGCTCGCCGAGTCGGGAGAAGTCAGCGTGGACGAGTTGGCCAAAGGCTTCTCGACGTCCGAAGTGACCATCCGCAAGGACCTCACGGCGCTGGAGAAGAATGGCCTGCTGCTGCGTCGCTACGGCGGCGCGGTGCCGGTGCCGCAGGAACTGATCGCCGACGATGCGCAGCCGGTATCACCCTACAAGCGCGCGATTGCCCGCGCCGCGGTCGCCTGCCTGCGTGAGCATGCACGCATCATCATCGACAGCGGCAGCACGACGGCGGCGATGATCGGTGCGCTCGGGCGTCAGCCGGGCCTCGTGGTGATGACCAATTCGCTGAACGTGGCCAACGCCCTGCGCGAACTGGAGCACGAACCGGTCCTGCTAATGACCGGCGGCACCTGGGACCCGCACTCCGAATCCTTCCAGGGCCAGGTCGCCGAACAGGTGCTGCGTTCCTATGATTTCGACCAGCTGTTCATCGGCGCCGATGGCATCGACCTGGAGCGCGGCACCACCACCTTCAACGAGTTGCTGGGCTTGTCGCGGGTGATGGCCGAGGTCGCCCGCGAGGTGATCGTGATGGTCGAGTCCGACAAGATCGGCCGGCGCATGCCGAACCTCGAGCTGCCCTGGAGCAGCGTGCATACCCTGATCACCGACACGCGCCTCACCGCCGAGGCGGGTGATCGCATCGAATCCCTTGGCGTACGGCTGATCCTCGCCGCCGCCAGCGACAAATAGGAGAGAAACATATGTGTGGCATCGTTGGCGCCGTCGCCGAACGCAATATCCTGCCGGTCCTCGTCGAGGGCCTCAAACGCCTGGAATACCGCGGTTACGACAGCGCCGGCGTGGCCCTGCTCGACGGCGACGGCACATTGCAGCGCGTGCGCCGGCCGGGCAAGGTCAGCGAACTGGAGCAGGCCCTGGCCACAGCTCCACTGAATGGCCGGCTGGGCATCGCCCACACCCGCTGGGCCACCCACGGCGTGCCCAGCGAGCGCAACGCGCACCCGCATTTTTCCGGCAACGACCTGGCGCTGGTGCACAACGGCATCATCGAGAACCACGAGCCGCTGCGTGCGCGTCTCAAGGACATGGGCTACCTCTTCACCTCCGAGACCGACACCGAAGTCATCGTGCACCTGTTGCACCATCACCTGGACGCGCTGGGCGACCTGGCCGATGCGCTCAAGGCGACGGTGAAGGAGCTGCACGGCGCCTACGGCCTGGCCGTGATCAGCGCCAGGCAGCCGGACCGCCTGCTGGCCACCCGCAGCGGCAGCCCGCTGGTGATCGGCCTGGGTCTGGGCGAGAACTTCCTCGCTTCCGACCAGTTGGCGCTGCGCCAGGTGACCGACCGCTTCATGTACCTGGAGGAGGGCGACATCGCCGAGATCCGCCGCGATTCCGTGCAGATCTGGGATCTCGACGGCCAGCCGGTGCAGCGCGACCAGGTGCAGTACCACGAAGGCGCGGAAGCCGCCGACAAGGGCGCCTACCGGCACTTCATGCTCAAGGAAATCCACGAGCAGCCCAAGGTCGTGCAGCGCACGCTGGAAGGTCGCCTGGGTCTCGACCACGTGCTGGTCGAGGCCTTCGGCCCGCAGGCCGAGGCGCTGTTCGCCCAGGTGCGCAACGTGCAGATCGTCGCCTGCGGCACCAGCTATCACGCTGGCATGGTCGCCCGATACTGGCTCGAGGAACTGGCCGGGATTCCCTGCCAGATCGAAGTCGCCAGCGAGTTCCGTTACCGCAAGGTGGTGGTGCAGCCGGACACCCTGTTCGTCAGCATTTCGCAGTCCGGCGAAACCGCCGACACCCTGGCTGCGCTGCGCAACGCCAAGCAGCTTGCCCCCGGTGCCGGCGGCTACCTGGCCAGCCTGGCGATCTGCAACGTCGGCACCAGTTCGCTGGTGCGCGAATCCGACCTGACCCTGCTGACCCAGGCCGGGCCGGAAATCGGCGTGGCGTCGACCAAGGCGTTCACCACACAGCTGGTCGCCCTGCTGCTGCTGACCCTGGCGCTGGGGCGCGTGCGCGGCGGCTTGTCGAAGACGGTGGAGGCCGAGCTGGTGGACGAGCTGCGCCGCCTGCCGACCCGCCTCGGCGAAGCGCTGGGCATGGACAAGACCGTGGAGAAAGTCGCCGAACTCTTTGCCGAGAAGCACCACACGCTGTTCCTGGGTCGCGGCGCGCAGTACCCGGTGGCGATGGAGGGCGCGCTCAAGCTCAAGGAAATCTCCTACATCCACGCCGAAGCCTACCCGGCCGGCGAACTCAAGCACGGCCCGCTGGCGCTGGTGGACAGCGACATGCCGGTGGTCACCGTGGCGCCGAACAACGAGCTGGTGGAGAAGCTCAAGTCCAACCTGCAGGAAGTACGCGCGCGCGGCGGCCAACTGGTGGTGTTCGCCGACATCGAGGCCGGTATCGACAACGGCGAAGGCACCTACGTGGTCAGCATGCCGCACATTCACGACATCCTCGCGCCGATCCTCTATACCTTGCCGCTGCAGCTGCTGTCCTACTACGTAGCCGTGCTCAAGGGCACCGACGTCGACCAGCCGCGCAACCTGGCGAAATCGGTCACCGTGGAGTGAAGTCTGGAGGCGTGCGGACAGCATTGGCGGATTCCACCGCCCGGCTGCCGCCGCCTCCCCGAACCGTTCTGGCGCTCTATGAACATCAACTTCGATCTCAATGATCTCCAGGCCTTTCGCGCGGTGGTCGAGAAGGGCAGCTTTCGCAAGGCCGCCGAGGCCATCCGCATCTCGCAGCCGGCGCTCAGCCGGCGCGTCGACAAGCTGGAAACCGCGCTCGGCGTGAAGCTGTTCGAGCGGACCACCCGCAAGGTCAGCCTGACCATGGCCGGGCGCGCGTTCATGCCGAATGTCGAACGCCTGCTGGATGACCTGGAAGTCGCCTTGCTCGGCATCACCGGCGTCGCTTCGAACCGCCTGGCCAACGTCACCATCGCCTGCGTGCCGTCCACCGCCTACTACTTCATGCCGCAGGTGGTCACCGAGTACCACCGCCTGTATCCACGGACCAAGGTGCACGTGCTGGATGCCAGCGCCAGCGAGGTACAGGACGCGGTGGCCAGCGGCGAAGCGGATCTCGGCCTGAGTTTCACCGGCGCGCTGGATCCGGCCATCGCCTTCGAGCTGCTGCTGCAGGAACGCTATGTGATGGCCTGTCGTCGCGACCATCCGTTGGCGGAAGCGGCGCAGGTGAGCTGGGACGAGATGTACCGGCAGGACTACATCACCCTTGGCAAGAGCTCGGGCAACCGTTTTCTGCTGGATCAGGCGCTGGTCAAGGTCCGTCCGGAGAAGGCCGGGATCTGCGAAACCCGCCATGTGACCACCATGATCGGTCTGGTGGAGGCGGGGCTGGGCGTGGCGGCGGTGCCGTCCATCGCCATGCCGATGGCCGGGCACCCCTTGCTGGCGAGCGTGCCGCTGGTGGAGCCGGAGGTGCTGCGCAATGTCGGCCTGATCAAGCGCAGGGGGCACTCGCTGACACCGGCCGCGCTGGAACTGGAACGCCTGGTGCGGGAGATGAAGCGCCTGCCGGGCTGATTGCCACCCGGCAGGCCCGCGTTCAGACCGCCAACTGCGGTTGCGCGGAGATGCGCCGATACATGTACAGCGTCGCCAGCAATGCGCAGAGGGCGGCGAAGGTCATCCAGTAGCCGGGCGCGGCCTTGTCGCCGGTGGCGTGGATCAGCGCGGTGGAGATCGCCGGGGTGAAGCCACCGAATACAGCGGTGGCCAGGCTGTAGGCCAGGGAGAAACCGGCTACGCGGACTTCCACCGGCATGATTTCGGTAAGCGCCGGAATCATCGCGCCGTTGTACATGCCGTAGAGGAACGACAGCCACAGCAGCACTTCGAGCATGTGCGCGAAACTCGCCGCCTGCGCCAGGTACGACAGCGCCGGGTAAGCACTGACGATGGCCATCACGGTCATGGCGACCAGCACCGGTTTGCGCCCGATGCGATCGGACAGCGCGCCGCCGATCGGCAGCCAGATGAAGTTCGACACCCCCACCAGCAGCGTCACCAGCAAGGCATCCGCCGTGCTCAGCTCAAGCACGTTCTTGCCGAAGGTCGGCGCGTAGACGGTGATCAGGTAGAACGCGGTGGTGGTCATCGCGACCATCAGCATGCCGGCCACCACGGTGACCCAGTTCTGCATCAGCGTGCGGAACACCTCGCGCATCGTCGGACGGTGTCGGCGCGCGATGAATTCCTCGGTTTCCTTCAGGTTGCGGCGCAGCAGGAAGATGAACGGCACGATCATGCAGCCGATCGCGAAGGGAATGCGCCAGCCCCAGGCCGCCACGTCACTGGCCGCCATTCCCTGGTTCAGCGCGTAACCTAGCGCCGCGGCGACGATGATCGCCACCTGCTGGCTGCCCGACTGCCAGGCGGTATAGAAACCCTTGCGCCCCGGCGTAGCGATCTCGGCTAGATACACGGATACCCCGCCCAGTTCCGCACCGGCCGAGAAGCCCTGAAGCAGTCGGCCGATGAGCACCAGCAGCGGTGCCACCAGGCCAATGCTGGAGTAGTCCGGCACCATCACGATCAGCAGGGTGCCGCTAGCCATGATCGAGAGCGTCACGATCAGCCCCTTGCGGCGGCCGACGTCGTCGATGTACGCGCCGAGGATCACCGCGCCCAGGGGACGCATGAGGAAGCCTGCGCCGAACACGGCAAAGGTCATCATCAGCGAGGCGAATTCGCTGGATGACGGGAAGAACGCGGCGGCGATGTGGTTGGCGTAGAAGCCGAACAGAAAGAAGTCGAACTGTTCGAGGAAGTTGCCCGAAGTGACTCGGAATACGGCGGCGATTTTTGCCCGCGCGGATGTTGCCGCGGATTTCATCGAATCCTGCATGGGTATTCTCCAGCCTTTTTGTCCATGCGCAGGGGGGCGCACGATTATTGGAATCCTCGATGTTGGCTGACACATCTTGAAATGATAAGTGCGTATTTCGCATGTATTGATGCGTGCCTGGCATCAGTTTGAATTCGATTCCAACCAATACGCATGAAACCTGTCGGGTCTTCCCCTGCGTGATGACCTCAGTGCTGGTGCGAACGGCCGACGTGGGACGGAGCCTCCTCCACGTTGATGCTGGCTTCGGTGAGCTGGCGGACGATCTGGCAGCGTTCGATTTCGCCGCCTTCCGCGCAACTGCGGCGCAGCTCCACCAGTTGCACCTGGAGCGCCTGCAGGCCGGCGATGCGGGCGGCGACGTGCTCGATGTGCTCGTCGATCAACTCGTTGAAGGCTTCGCAGTTGTTCTGCGGCTGATCGCGGAATTCCAGCAGGCGACGAATCTCGTCGAGGGTCATGTCCAGCGTGCGGCAGTTGCGGATAAACGTCAGTCGCTCGCTGTGTAGCGGGCCGTAAACCCGGTAATTGCCTTCGCTGCGGGCGGGAAGCGGCAGCAGGCCTTCACGTTCGTAGTAGCGGATGGTTTCCACGGGGCAGTGGGTCTGCCGCGCCAGTTCACCGATTTTCATGAGGCCTCCAGGTCGCTTGACCCTGTAGTTGCTACAGGGTGTTCACTGGGCACCATACCCCATCCGGAGAACCGAGATGACCCAGTGTTGCGGTGACCACGCCTGCGGAAAACCCTCCGCGGACCGACAGGACGTTCAGGATCGCCACGATCACGATCACGATCACGATCACGATCACGGCGCGGTGACCGGCCAGCTGAGCCGTTTCCGCATCGAGCAGATGGATTGCCCGACCGAGGAAAGCCTGATCCGCGGGCGCCTCGGCAAGCTGCCCGAGGTACAGCGCCTGGAGTTCAACCTGCTCAAGCGCGTGCTTGGCGTGTGGCACACGGGGCTGCGGGAAGCGACGATCCGCGACGCGATCGCCGAGCTGGGCATGCGCGCCGAACCGCTGGCGGCGACCACCACGCGGATCGCCATCGCGCAGATGGACTGTCCGACCGAGGAGCGTCTGATCACCGACAAGCTCGGCGGCATGCCCGGCATCACGGCGCTGCAGTTCAACCTGATGCAGCGTGTACTCACCCTCGGCCACGATCCGGAGGCGCTGCAGCCGGCGCTGCAGGCGATTCGCGAGCTGGGTTTCACGCCGCAGGTGGCGACGACGGGCGAACCGGCGCCGCAGATGGCGCCGACGAGCGGAAAGGGCATCAAGCTGGCACTGGCCGGTGTCGCCGCGATTGCCGCCGAAGTGCTGCATTTCGCCGACCTGGCGCCCGAATGGCTGGTGGCACTGATCGCCTTGGCCGCCGTGTTGCTCAGCGGGGTGGAGGTCTACAAGAAGGGCTGGATCGCGCTGAAGAACCGCAACCTCAACATCAACGCGCTGATGAGCATCGCGGTGACCGGGGCGATCCTCATCGGCCAGTGGCCCGAGGCCGCGATGGTGATGTTCCTCTTCGCCGTTGCCGAGCTGATCGAGGCGAAGTCCCTCGATCGTGCGCGCAATGCCATTGGCGGCCTGCTCGAACTGGCGCCGGAAACGGCCACGGTACGCCAGCCCGACGGCAGCTGGCTGAGCACGCCGGTGGCCGAGGTGGCGCTGGGCAGCCAGGTGCGCGTTCGTCCTGGCGAACGCATCGGCCTGGATGGCGAAGTCCTCGTCGGCCAGTCCAGCGTGAACCAGGCGTCGATCACCGGCGAGAGCCTGCCGGTGGAGAAGGCCGTCGGTGACGCGCTGTTCGCCGGCACCCTGAATGGCAATGGCGCGCTGGAGTACCGGGTCACCGCCGAGCCGAGCAACAGCACGCTGGCGCGGATCATCCAGGCCGTCGAGCAGGCCCAGGGCATGCGCGCGCCGACGCAGCGTTTCGTCGACCGCTTCTCGCGCCTCTACACCCCGGCGGTGGTGCTGCTATCGCTGGCGGTGGCGTTGCTGCCGCCGCTCTTCGACGGCCAGTGGCTGGAGTGGATCTATCGCGCGCTGGTGCTGCTGGTGGTCGCCTGCCCCTGCGCGCTGGTGATTTCCACCCCGGTGAGCATCGTCAGCGGGCTCGCCGCGGCGGCGCGCAAGGGCATCCTGATCAAGGGCGGCGCCTACCTGGAGAACGGTCGTCACCTCAGCCACCTGGCGTTGGACAAGACCGGCACGCTGACCTACGGCAAGCCGCAGCTGACCGATCAGCATCTGCTGGTGGATGCCGATCCGACGACCGTCGTCGGCCTCGCGCTGAGCCTGGCGGCACGTTCGGACCATCCGGTGTCGCAGGCCATCGCCCGGCATGGCGAAAACCAGCCGCTGCGGGACGTCGAGGAATTCGCCGCGCTGGCCGGGCGCGGGGTGCGCGGGCGCATCGGCGGGCAGCTGCTGCACTTGGGCAATCATCGCCTGGTGGAAGAGCTGGGGCTGTGTTCGCCCGAGCTGGAGGCGCGCCTCGACGTGCTGGAGCGCGAGGGCAAGAGCGTGGTGCTGCTCTGCGACGAGCTGCATCCGTTGGTGCTGTTCGCCGTGGCCGATACGCTCAAGCCGAGCAGCCGCGAGGCGATCCGCGAGCTGCACGCATTGGGCGTCAGCACCCTGATGCTCAGCGGCGACAACTCCCACACCGCGGCCGCCATCGGGCGCCAGGCTGGCATCGACGAGGCTCGCGGCGAGCTGTTGCCGAGCGACAAGCTGGCGGCCATCGAGGCGCTGCTGGGCAAATCCGGCGGCGTCGGCATGGTCGGCGACGGGATCAACGACGCACCGGCGCTGGCGCGCGCCGACATCGGCTTCGCCATGGCGGCGATCGGCAGCGACACCGCCATCGAGACCGCCGACGTGGCGATCATGGACGACGACCTGCGCAAGATTCCGGCATTCGTGCGCCTGTCGCGGCAGACCGCGGCCGTGCTCAAGCAGAACATCGCGCTGGCACTGGGGATCAAGGCCTTGTTCCTGCTGGTCACCCTGACCGGCCACGCGACCTTGTGGATGGCGGTGTTCGCCGACATGGGCGTCAGCCTTCTGGTGGTGCTGAACGGCATGCGGCTGCTGCGCAAATAGCGGCTGACGGACGAACGGTCGATAGATCGCGACCTGTCCGGGTCTACCGGGTAAGTGGTTCCGTGCGTCCCGCCGCGTTGGCAGCGGGACGATCCCAGCCCCGGGGAGCGATGCGATGACAGCTCAAAACACCCCCCATACTGCACATGTGGCCGTCGCCCTCTATCCCAATCGGGCGCACGAGGCCCAGCACGAGCGGATCTCGCTGGGCGAACTGGCGCGTCGCATCGCCGGCCTTCAAGGGCTGCCCTATTACGGCGAATTCAACCCCGCGCAGGCGCCGGCCGAGTCGCTGTATCTGGTCCCCAGCGGAACCCTGATCGGCGTCGACGAGGCGCGTTCGCTCGGTGTCGCCAGCGAGCAGGATCTGTTCGGCGGCGTGGTT
The DNA here is from genome assembly GCF_002364635.1 of Pseudomonas sp. UBA3153. NCBI lineage: Bacteria > Pseudomonadati > Pseudomonadota > Gammaproteobacteria > Pseudomonadales > Pseudomonadaceae > Pseudomonas > Pseudomonas sp. UBA3153. The sequence goes on along the minus strand of NZ_DEYR01000048.1, from coordinate 34,107 downwards.
CCGCTGCCCTTCGTGGCGACCAAGGCGATCAGTCACGGGCTGGTGGGCGCGGGTGCACAGGCACCGCAGGGTTGGCCGGAAGCCTTCGCCTCGCAGGCCGGGGACGCGCTGCTCGACGGCTTCACCGCGTTCGATCTGGACGATGCCCGCGAGGCCGGACGGCGGCTGCTGCGGCAGGGGCGCATGCGGGTCAAGCCGGTACGCGCCACTGCCGGACGAGGACAGTGGCTGGTCGAGGATACCGACGCGCTGGAGCAGGCGCTCGCTGCCCAGGACGCCGACGAAGTGAACGCCTTCGGGCTGGTGCTGGAGCAGCATCTGGACGAGGTGCTGACCTACAGCGTCGGCCAGGTACGCATCGGTGAACTGCTGGCGACCTATCACGGTCGCCAGCGGCTCACCGAGGACAACGCCGGCGAGACGGTCTATGGGGGCTCCGACCTGGTCGTGGTGCGCGGCGATTTCGACGCCCTGCTGCGACTGGATCTGCCCGACCCCGTGCGCCTGGCGGTGCGCCAGAGCCAGCGCTACGACGCCGTCGCGAGCGCCTGCTTCCCCGCGCTGATCGCGTCGCGGCGCAACTATGACGTCGCCCAGGGCCGCGACGCGCATGGCCGGCAGCGCTCCGGCGTGCTGGAGCAGTCCTGGCGCATCGGCGGTGCCAGCAGCGCGGAAATCGCCGCGCTGGAAACCTTTCATGCCGACCCGACCGTGACCCGCGTGCGGTCATCTTCGCTGGAGTTCTTCGGCGAAGCCCGCCAGCCGCCGACCCATGCCTCGGTACTGTTTCGCGGTCTCGATCCGGAAATCGGCTTCATGACCAAATGCGTGACGGTGGAGGCGTATGAAGGCACGTAGCGAAACATTCGACATCGAAGTGGAAGTCGCCGGCGAACAAATCGCCGGTACGTTCCTGGTTCCCCGCTCGAAAATTCCCGGCGTGCTTTTCGTCCACGGCTGGGGCGGCAGCCAGGCGCGCGACATCGCGCGCGCCCGCGGCATCGCCGGGCTGGGTTGTGTGTGCCTGACCTTCGACCTGCGCGGTCATGCGCAAACTCGCGAGCAGCAGGAGACAGTTTCCCGCGAGGACAATCTCAGCGACATCCTCGCCGCCTACGACCGCCTCGCCGCGCACCCGGGCATCGACACCTCGGCGATCGCCGTGGTTGGCACCAGCTACGGCGGCTACCTGGCGGCCATTCTCACCACCCTGCGGCCGGTGCGCTGGCTGGCGCTGCGAGTGCCGGCGCTTTACCGCGACGAGGACTGGACGCTGCCCAAACGCAGCCTGGACCGCGTCGACCTTGCCCAGTACCGGCGCACCCGCGTGCTGCCCAGCGAGAACCGTGCGCTGGCCGCGTGCGCGGCCTTCACCGGCGACGTGCTGATCGTCGAGTCCGAGCACGACGATTTCGTCCCCCACGAGACGATCATGAATTACCGCGCGGCCTTCCAGAAAACCCACTCGCTGACTCACCGCATCATCGACGGCGCCGACCACGCGCTCAGCGGCGAGACCTGCCAGCAGGCCTATACCTCCGTGCTGACCGGCTGGGCGACCGAGATGGTCATCGGCGCGCGCGTCGGCGGGGCGATGCCGGGCGAATACGCCTGATCGAATCCGCGCTGCGATTTTCCAGCGTAGGAGGAAAGGTTTCGTCTATCGGGTAGATAGCATGACACCTATCGAATAGGGGCTTATGGTAGTCCTGCCTGTTACAGGAGGACTTCCTCATGTTCGCGCCGCTCATGACAGCCTTGCGTGACTTGCACCTTCCCGTGCAGTTGCGCCTCTGGGACGGTAGCCACGTCGTTCTGGGCCCCAGCCCTGTGGTCACGTTGGTGGTGAATGACCCGGCGCTGGTCGGCCAGCTCGCCAGGCCCAGCCTGGACCTGCTGGGCAGCAGCTATGTCGAAGGCCGCCTCGGGCTGGAGGGGCCGATACTCGAGGTGATCCGTATCGCCGACAGCCTGTGCCGGGCCCTGATCGGTGAAGATACGGGTACTGCGCCGAGTCGCCAGGCCCACGACAAGGCCACCGATGCGGCGGCAATCTCCTATCACTACGACCTTTCCAACGACTTCTACCGACTCTGGCTGGACCAGGACATGGTCTATTCCTGCGCCTATTTCGAAACCGGCGGGGAAGACCTCGACCAGGCGCAGCAGGCCAAGCTGCGTCACCTGTGTCGCAAGCTGCGCCTGCAGCCCGGCGACCGGCTGCTGGACGTCGGCTGCGGATGGGGCGGGCTGGCGCGTTTCGCCGCGCGGGAGTTCGGTGCCGAGGTGTTCGGCATCACGCTCAGCCGCGCCCAGCTGGAGCTGGCGCGCCAGCGCGTGGCCGACGACGGCCTTGCCGGACAGGTGCAACTGGAACTGATGGATTATCGCGAGTTGCCGCAGGACGGCCGCTTCGACAAGGTGGTCAGCGTCGGCATGTTCGAGCACGTCGGTCACGCCAACCTGCCGCTGTATTGCCGCACGCTGTTCAACGCGGTGCGTCCGGGCGGGCTGGTGATGAACCACGGCATCACCGCGCGCCACACCGACGGACGCCCGGTCGGTCACGGCGCCGGCGAATTCATCGGGCGCTATGTATTTCCCCACGGAGAGCTGCCGCACCTGGCGATGATCAGTGCGCAGATCAGCGATGCCGGGCTGGAAATCGTCGATGTGGAAAGCCTGCGCCGGCACTACGCGCGCACCCTGGAGCTGTGGAGCGGGCGGCTGGAGGCGCGGCTGGAGCAGGCCAGGGCGCTGGTCCCGGAGGAGGCGCTGCGCATCTGGCGGCTCTACCTGGCCGGCTGCGCCTATGGCTTCGGGCGCAACTGGATCAACCTGCACCAGATCCTCGCGGTGAAGCCGCGGGAGGACGGCTCCCACGAGCTGCCCTGGTCCCGCGCCGATCTGTATGCCTGAAAGGGCGCGGGTGGGTTTTACTTCGCCGTCGAGCTAGGTACCTTGGCCGTCCTCGGAAAAAGGGATGCCTCGGCCATGAGCGAATTGATCACCTACTACCTGGAAATGAACCAGTCGCAGGCGTTGCGCGCCAAGCCGTTGCCGGCCGGCTTGAGTGTTGTCGAATGCGAGCAGCCGCAGTTCGCCCTGAACCGCTTTCTCTACCAGTTGGTCGGCGGTCCCTGGGAATGGACCGACAAGCTGTCGTGGAGCGACGCGCAATGGCGTGAGCTGGTGGAAAACCCCGCGCACCGCACCTGGGTGGCTTACCGGCGCGGCGCCATCGCCGGCTATTACGAGCTGTATCGCCCGGATGAGCGCAACGTCGAGATTCTCTATTTCGGCCTGGCGCCGGAATTCTCCGGACAGGGGCTGGGCGGGCCTCTACTGTCCCACGCGATCGCCTCGGGCTGGAACTGGCCGGGGACTGAGCGCATCTGGCTGCACACCTGCAGCCTGGATCACCCGGCCGCGCTGGCCAACTACAAGGCGCGCGGCTTCGAGCTGTATCACCAGATCGCGTCGGCGGAGTGACGCCGCTCAGGCCATGCCGGGACCTTCTTCGTCCGGCTCGGCTGGCGCTGCGCCAAGCTCGAACGGCTGGTCCTGGTCGTAGGCGCTCAGGGCGACGCGTTCCAGGCCGCCGTGAGCACGCTGGTGCAGCGGCTTCAGTGCCATCTCCAGGTCGTGCACCGGCAACCGGGCAATGGCCTCCACCACGGCTTCGCCCGGCACGCTTTCCTCTTCCAGCAGACGCTGGCTGATCTCGTCCAGCGCCGGCTTCATCCGCTGCAGCAGGGCGAAGCATTCGCGGTTGAGCTGCTGCAGCAGCGCATCGGCCGAGTGCAGCGTTTCGCTGCTGTCGAAGTCGATGTGCGCCTCGCGCACCGCCTGCAGGCTGAGCAGCGAGCCGGCCGGGCCCATGCCCAGCGCGCCGACCATCGACAGCGCGAGCTTTGAGGCTTCCTGCAGATCCTGCCCGGCACCGGACGAGACTTCGTGGAAATACAGCTGCTCGGCGTTACGCCCGGCGAGCAGCATCTGGATGCGTCCGCGCAGTTCGGATTCCAAGTGCAGGCGCTTGTCTTCCAGCGGCGTCACCAGCGTCACGCCGAGGGCCTGGCCGCGCGGCAGGATGGTGACTTTCTCCACCCGGCCGGTGTTCAGCGCGGCGGCGACCAGCGCGTGGCCGGCCTCGTGCACGGCTATGCGTGTGCGTTCGGCGTCGGAGAGCGGGGTGACGCCATCTGGCTTGGCGCCGATTCGACTGATCTCGATGGCCTCCACCATGTGCTCCATCTCGACCCGCGCGGCGCGGTTGCGGGCGGCGAGCAGGGCCGCCTGGTTGACGATCGAGGCGATCGCCGCGGGGGTCAGGCCGACGCTGTTGCGCGCCAGCTGGGCGAAGTCGATGTCGGCGGCGCGGCGCAGCTTGCCGGCGTAGAGGCGGAACAGCGCACCGCGGTCGGCCAGCGTCGGCAGGCCCACGGCGATCGAGCGGTCGAAACGCCCTTCACGCAGCAGCGCGGCGTCCAGCGAGTTGGGGAAGTTGGTCGCGCCCACCACCAGCACGCCTGAGCTGGCATCGAAGCCGTCCATTTCGGTGAGGAAGCGGTTGATGATGCGGTTGCTCTCGGCGTCGCTGGAGCGGGTCTGCTCGGAGCGCTTGCCGATGCCGTCGATCTCGTCGATGAAGATGATGCACGGCGCCTGGCGCCGCGCGGCCTGGAACAGCGCCTTGACCTTCTGGATGCCGACGCCGAAATACATCGAGGAGAAGTCGCTGCCGGTGACCTGGATGAACGCCGCGTTGGCCTCGCTGGCCAGGGCCTTGGCCAGTTGCGTCTTGCCGGTGCCGGGCTCGCCGGTCAGCAGCACGCCGCGAGGCGGCCGCGCACCCAGTTCGACGAAGGCGCTGGGGTCGCGCAGGTAGGCGGTGACGTCGGTCAGTGCCTGCTTGGCTTCGTGGGCGCCGATCACGTCGTCGAAGCCGACCCCGGTACTTTTGCGCAGGACCGCGTACGGGCGCATTTTCACCGCCAGCACTGCCAGCAGGAGCAGTGCGAGCACGCCGAACGGCGCATAGGAGAGTGCGCCGGCATACCAGGGCGCTTCGCCATCGGTGCGGAACAGGCTGAGCGGGAAGAGTTCGCCACTGCCGTCGGCGTAGCGCTGCAGCAGCAGGTCGGCGATACGGCCGGACTGGTCCGGCAACCAGTAGCGAGCGCCGTCCTTGGTGCTGATGTAGACCGCGTCGCGATCCAGCGCGGCGCTGGCGATGCGTTTGTCGCGCAGGTCGGCGACCAGAGTGGACAGGTCGCGGCGGTTCTCAAGCCACGGCTGGGTCGATTCCTTCAGCTGCTCGAGCATCAACGCGGCCGCGCCGCTGGCGGCGGGCTGTACTGCCTGCGGCCAGAGTTGCCAGGCGGCGCCGGCGAGCAGCGCGACAGCCAGGAAAAGGCCCAGGAACGCGGCACGCCCGCGACGGGTATTCAGCAAAGCAGGCTTCTTCATCGTGCTTCCAGGCGGGCGGTGGCCCGACATCGATACGTCAACGCCGGGAGACCGGCTGCGGTGCTGCGGACAATCCGCTGTGAGGTGCACGCGAAGGCGGCACAAACAGGCTATCGGCGATAAGTTCCCTGCCTTGACGTCAAAAGACTGCCTTCTGTCGGGTGTCCTTCGCCGCCTTCAGCAGCTTGCAAAACCGGCGATTTCTCAAGGGGTTCCATGTGGAACATGCATGGATGCAGGCTTTCGGCTCATCGAGAGCCTATTGGCAACCGACCAGGCGATTGCAGATTACCGAGCCACGGGTGCCGCTCGACGAGGAGAGTCGGCTGACGTCGTTCCAGCCGAGCCGGCGACTGGAGCCGATCCAGATCTCGCCATCGCTGGCGATGCCGCTGAAGAAGGTCAGCCGGCCGTAGCGGCTGCTGGTCTGGCGCCAATGGCGGCCGCTCAGGCTGTCGTAGCCGCGCAGATAGGTATCCGAGCCGACTTTCGCCACCGCATAGGCATTGCCCAAGCGGTCTTCGCAGACCAGCAGATTGGCGCTGCGCAGACAGTCCGTCTTCGGTAGCGGCAACAGCAGACGTGCCTGTGCCGGTCCGTACGCGAGCAGGGCGAGGACGAAACTGCAGCGGATCAGCGAAAGCGATTTCATCGACACGGGCGATTTTCCAGTCGTCTTTAAATGTTATGGTATAACAAAAAACAGCCGCCCGGAGTGAAACCGGAAGCGACGGCAAAAACACCTACGTGATGCCCGATGAGGTAACCCGCATGACCCACCGTCTTCCCGTCACCGTGCTGTCCGGCTTCCTCGGCGCCGGCAAGAGCACCGTGCTCAATCATGTGCTGAGAAACCGCGAAAACCTGCGTGTGGCGGTGATCGTCAACGACATGAGCGAGATAAACATCGACGGCAGCGAAGTGCAGCGCGACGTCGTCCTCAACCGCGCCGAGGAAAAGCTCGTCGAGATGAGCAACGGCTGCATCTGCTGCACGCTGCGCGAGGACCTGCTGGAGGAAGTCAGCCGACTTGCCCGCGAAGGCCGTTTCGACTACCTGCTGATCGAGTCCACCGGGATCGCCGAGCCGCTGCCGGTGGCGGAAACTTTCACCTTTCGCGATGAGCAGGGGCAGAGCCTGGCCGACCTGGCGCGCCTCGACACGCTGGTCACAGTGGTCGACGGGGTGAATTTCCTCCGCGATCTGCATGCCGCCGACAGCCTCGCCAGCCGCGGTGAAAGCCTGGGCGAGGACGACGAGCGTTCGATCACCGACCTGCTGATCGACCAGGTGGAGTTCGCCGACGTCATCCTGATCAGCAAGATCGACCTGATCGCTTCTGCCGAACGCGAGGAGCTGATGGCGATCCTGCGCCGGCTCAATACCCATGCCGAGATCCTGCCGATGAGCATGGGTGCGGTGCCGCTGAAGAAGATTCTCGACACCGGCCGCTTCGACTTCGAGCGCGCTGCCCAGGCGCCCGGCTGGCTGAAGGAAATGCGCGGCGAGCACATCCCGGAAACCGAGGAATACGGCATCGCTTCCGGCGCTTACCGCGCGCGGCGTCCGTTTCATCCGCAACGGTTCTTCGCCTTGCTAAACCGCGAATGGACCAACGGGCGCCTGCTGCGCTCCAAGGGCTTCTTCTGGCTGGCGAGCAAGCCGCAGGAGGCCGGCAGCTGGTCGCAGGCCGGCGGGCTGATGCGTTACGGCTACGGCGGTCGCTGGTGGCGCTTCGTGCCGAAGAACCAGTGGCCAGATGACGACGAAGGGGTGCGCACGATCATGCGCCACTGGAGCGCGGACAGCGGCGATTGCCGCCAGGAACTGGTGTTCATCGGGCAGAACATCGACTTCGACCGGCTCACCGCCGAGCTCGATGCCTGCCTGCTCAGCGATGCGGAAATGGACCTCGGCACCGAGGCCTGGTTGCAGCTTCCCGACCCCTTCGGACCCTGGACGGAGGCCGCCTAGCGGTGTCGCTCAGTCCGCCTTCGGGGTTATCCACTGGCCCTGGCTCTGGCCCTCGCAGGCCGGCTTGAGGAAGCGCGCGTCGCTGGCAACGCCGTAGTAGTGGATGTCTTCGAGGTAGGGCATGTTGGAGGTGCGCGCGCCGCTGCATACGCCGAAGGCGCCGCCCGGGCACTGCTCGACGAAACTCACGTCGACCTTCTGGTCCTTGAGTTGCGGCTCGCAGTAGCCGCTGCGGAACAGGCCGCTGGGAATGCTGCGGTTCTGCTGGCAGATCTTCACTTCGACGTGCTCGTCCTGGCTGTGCACCACGCAGGCCTCGGCGAACGCCAGACCGGGCAACAGCAGCAGGCTCAAGAGTAGGGCGCGCATCGGCATCTCCCATGGAAGGCCGGCGACTTTAGCACGCCGGATCGGCGTCGTTGAGCGCGCGGGGGCTTCACCGATGGCGAACGAAACCGCACCATGTGCAGATGCTGAAGAACATCCCGACCTACCTCATCGCCGGGCCCCTGGGCGCCGGCAAGACCAGCCTGATCCGCGCGCTGCTGGCGCAGAAGCCAGCGGCCGAGCGCTGGGCGGTGCTGATCAACGAGTTTGGCCTGATTGGCCTGGATGCCGCGCTGCTCAGTACCGACGCCGACGGTGTCAGCCTCGCCGAGGTCGCCGGTGGCTGCCTGTGCTGCATCAATGGCGCGCCCTTCCAGGTCGGCCTTGGTCGGCTGCTGCGCAAGGCACGGCCCGACCGGCTGTTCATCGAGCCGTCCGGGCTCGGTCATCCCGCCGAGCTGCTTCGCCAACTGAACGAGCCGCCGTGGGTCGGCGTGCTGGCGATACAGCCGCTGGTGATGGTGCTCGATGCTGCGGCGCTGGCGGCGGGCCAGGCGTTGCCGGACAGCCAGCGCGGCGCGCTGGACGAGGCGGGTCTGCTGCTGCTGAACAAGGCCGAGGGCCTCGACGACGCGACGCGCGTCAGGGTGCTTGCCGGATTGCCCGCGCGGCCCTGGCGCTGGACCCGGAATGGCGAGCTGGTCCTGGCCGACCTGCCCGGCCATGCGGCTACCGGCGAGACCGGGGGCGACACCGCCGCGCTGCCGGACGGCGCCTCCACACCCGCGGCGCTCTGGCGCGATCCCGCGCAGGCGATCCGCCAGGTGCGTGAGCAGGCGGACGGCTGGAGCATCGGCTGGCGCTGGCACCCAAGCCAGCGTTTCGAGCTGGCGCGGTTGCAGCAATGGCTGATGCTGCTGCGCTGGCGACGCGCCAAGCTGGTGCTGCGGAGCGACGCCGGCTGGCTGTCGGGCAACGCGCTGGACGGCGAGGCCCTGCACTGGCGCGACAGCGAGTGGCGCCGCGATTCGCGGATCGAGCTGATCTTCACCCAGGCGCAGGATGTCGAGGCGCTATCGGCGGGGCTGGAGGCGTGCCGCTTGCCGGATGACAGGGCGGTGGTGGGCTGAAGCACACCCAGCGGTGGCCGGACAAACAACACCTTCCTGATCGCTGCCCTGTAGGGTGCGCCATGCGCACCACTGGTCCCCGCGCGCTGGTTGTGGTGCGCGCGGCGCACCCTACGGGCCGAGCGAGCGGCGCGTTCCCCGGTGGTGCACCCAGCGGTGGTCGGACAAACAACACCTTCCTGATCGTTGCGCTGCGTAGGGTGCGCCATGCGCACCGTGGGAGCGGCGCGGTGGTTGTGGTGCGCGCGGCGCACCCTACGGGGCCGGCGAGCGGTGCATTCGCGGCCGCACTACGAACGAAAAACGGGCCCTTGCGGGCCCGTCGTCGGGAATAAAACGGCCACGGGTTAACGTGGCCAGAGCCAGTACGGCTCAGTCAATCCTTGTCCATCTGCGAGTGGGTGCGGGTGTCCTTCATGAACACGTAGACCAGCAGCGAGCAGGCGATGCAGCCGGTCACGTACCAGTAGAAGCCGCTTTCCAGGCCGATGCTCTTGAACCACAGCGCGACGTACTCGGCGGTCCCGCCGAAGATCGACACGGTCAGCGCATACGGCAGGCCGACGCCGAGGGCGCGGATCTGGGTGGGGAACAGCTCGGCCTTCACCACGGCGTTGATCGAGGTGTACCCGCTGACGATGATCAGCGCCGCCATGATCAGGAAGAACGCGCCCCACCAGGTCTGGACGGTGTGCAGGGTGGTGAGGATCGGCACCGTGCACAGCGTTCCGAGCACACCGAAGGCGATCAGGATCGGGCGCCGTCCGATCTTGTCGGAGAGCGCGCCCACCAGCGGCTGCAGCAGCATGAACAGGAACAGCGTGGCGGCGGAGATCATCGTCGAATCGGTCTTGCTCATCCCGACGGTGTTCACCAGGTATTTCTGCATGTAGGTGGTGTAGGTGTAGAACGCCAGCGTACCGCCCATGGTCAGGCCGACCACGGTGAACACCGCCTTGGGATGACGCATCAGCGTGCGCATCAGGCTTTCGGCCGGCTTGTCCTTCTTCTTGGTGAAGGAGTCGGTCTCTTCCATTCCGCGACGCAGGAACATGGCGACCACCGCGCACAGCGCGCCGATCAGGAACGGTACGCGCCAGCCCCAGCTTTCCAGCTGCTCGACGGTCAGCGTCTGCTGCAGGACGATCAGCACCGCCAGGGCGATGAGCTGGCCGGAGATCAGCGTGACGTACTGGAAGCTGGAGAAGAAGCCACGGCTTTCCTTGGTCGCCGTCTCGCTCAGGTAGGTTGCCGAGGTGCCGTACTCGCCGCCGACCGAGAGGCCCTGCAGCAGGCGCGCGACCACCAGCAGCACCGGCGCTGCCACGCCGATGGTTTCGTAGCTCGGGGTCAGCGCGATCATCAGCGAGCCGAAGCACATCAGCAGCACCGAGGCCAGCAGCGCGGCCTTGCGGCCCTTGCGGTCGGCGTAGATGCCCATCAGCCAGCCGCCGATGGGACGCATGATGAAGCCGACGGCGAAGATCGCCGCGGTGTTCAGCAACTGCGCGGTCTGGTCGCCCTGGGGGAAGAAGGATTTGGCGAAGTACAGGGAGAAGGCGGCGTAGACGTACCAGTCGTACCACTCGACCAAGTTGCCCACCGAGCCGCTGAAAATCGATTTGATGCGTTGCGAGGTGCTGCGGGGTGCTGCGTTGGAAGCAGACAGCGTGCTGGAGCTATCCATCGTTATTCCTCTGATGTTGTTGTTTTTGGGCGCCGCCTCGGCCGCGCGAGTGCCGGTTGTCCATAGCAGATGCTGTGCCATGGGCCGGAAGGCCCGTATCAGAGGGGTTGCGAGGGTTTTTAGGGGAGTCGATGCGCGGAATTATGCCGACTGCTGCGGCTGGATAAGCGGAAATCCGCCTGTTTGAGGGGGCTCTCGGTGCGCACGGCGCACCCTACGGCGGGCCGATCATCTCATTCCTCGTCACGCAGGAATTCGCCGCGGGCCAGACCGTGGCGCTGCATCTTCTCGTTGAGCGTGCGCCGCGGCAGTTGCAGCAGGTTCATCGCCGTCTTGATTTCGCCCCCGCTGCGCGCCAGCGCCAGGCGCAGGCACTGCGCCTCGTAGGCTTCCATCAGCTCGGCCAGCGATGGCTCGCCGGCAGTGGCCGGCAGCGGGCTTTCGTCGAGGCCGAGCACATGGCGTTCGGCGGCGTTGGCCAGTTCGCGCACGTTGCCCGGCCAGTCGTGGCTGAGCAGTTGCGCCAGGTGCAGCGGCGTCGGCGCGGTGGCCTCGCGACCGAGCCGGCCGCCGGCCTCGCGGGAGAAATGGGCGAACAGCAGGGCGATGTCCTCGCGCCGCTCGCGCAGCGCCGGCAAGTGCAATTCGGCGACGTTGAGGCGGTAGAACAGGTCCTCGCGGAAGCGCCCGGCGCGCACTTCATCGCGCAGGTCGGGCTTGGTCGCGGCGATCACCCGCAGGTCGATGGCGATGCTCTGGTTCGAGCCGAGCCGCTCCAGGCGCTGCTCCTGCAGCACGCGCAGCAGCTTGACCTGCTGCGCCAGCGGCATGCTCTCGATCTCGTCGAGAAACAGCGTGCCGCCGTCTGCGTGCTCCAGCTTGCCGACGCGCTTGCCCTGGGCGCCGGTGAAGGCGCCGCTTTCGTGGCCGAACAGCTCGGTCTCGAACAGGTGCTCGGGAATCGCCGCGCAGTTGAGCGCGACGAAGGGCTTTTGCGCGCGCGGTCCGAAGTCGTGCAGGCAACGCGCGACCATTTCCTTGCCGCTGCCGGTCTCGCCACGCAGCAGCACGTTGACCGGCGTCTGCGCCAGCGCCAGCAGCTGCCGGCGCAGCGTGCAGATCGCCGGGGAAACGCCGAGCAGGCGCGACTCGAGCGCGTCGCCGTGCTCGACCTGGGCACGCAGTCGGCGGTTTTCCTGCACCAGGCGGCGCTTCTCCAGCGCCCGTCCGAGGGTTTCCAGCAGGCGTTCGGGGTCCACCGGTTTCTCGATGAAGTCGTAGGCGCCCAGGCGCATCGCTTCCACCGCCTGGGGCACGTCGCCGTGGCCGGTGACCATGATCAGCGGCAGCTCGGCGTCCATCGCGCGCACCGCCTGCAGCAGCGCCATGCCGTCCATGCCGGGCATGCGCAGGTCGCTGATCAGCACGCCGGCGAAGTCCGCGTCCAGGCTCGCCAGGCAGTCCCGGGCGTTTTCGAACAGGGTCACGGCGTAGCCGGACAGCTGCAGCCATTCACCGACCGCCTGGCGGATCACCGCCTCGTCATCGACCAGAATCACCGGTCCGCGCATGCTGTTTCCTCCGGGGTGTGGATCGGCAGGCGCAGGCTGAACAGTGCGCCGTCGTCCAGGTTGGTGGCGCTCAGCTGGCCGCCGAGTTCGCCGACGATGGCGGCGGACACGGCCAGGCCGATGCCCAGCCCGGCGCCGGCCGGTTTGGTGGTGAAGAAGGCATCGAAGACCTTCGTCAGGTGTTCCTCGGCGATGCCGCCGCCGTTGTCGGCGACCTGCAGCAGCCAGTGTTCGCCGTCGCGCTGCAGGCTCAGGCGGATGCACGGCTCGGGCTTGCCGGTGACCGCGTCCAGCGCGTTGCTGAGCAGGTTGACCAGCACCTGCTCGAGGCGGATCGCGTCGCCGCTCACCCAGGCCGGCCTTTGCACGCGCTGCTCGATGCGCACCTGCGCCTGCCGCAGGTTCGGCGCCAGCAGCTGCAGCGCCTTGTCCAGCACGCCGCCCAGCTCCAGGCGCTCGCGGTTGCCGCCGGGGCTCCGGCGCGCGTAGGTCTTCAGGTGGCTGGTCAGTGCGCTCATGCGCTGCAGCAGTTCGTCGTGGCGGGCGAGGGCGGCGCGCGCCTGCTCCAGCTGGCCCTGGTCGAAGAGCAGGCGCAGGCTGGCCAGCTGCATGCGCAGGGCGGTCAGTGGCTGGTTGATCTCGTGTGCCAGCGCGGCGGACATCTGCCCCAGCGCGGCCAGCTTGGCCGCCTGCACCAGGCCGTCCTGGGCGGTGCGCAGGTCGGCGGTGCGTTGTTCCACCAGGCGTTCCAGCTCCGCCCGGCTGCGCTGGCGCAGGCGTGCCAGACGCCAGCGCTGGTGCAGGAACAGGCCGAGGAAGACCAGTGCCAGCCAGGCGCCGCCGGCGGCCAGGCTCGCATCGCGGGCGGCGTTGCCGCTCTGCGGTGCGCTGAGCAGGTGCAGCGTCCAGCCCTCGTTGGGCAGCGCCATCGATTCCCAGAGCAGGTCCTCGGCGCCGTCGGGGCCGGCCACGCGCCGCAGGTGGCTGTCCTCGCCCAGGGTGCGCAGCTCGCCGTAGCGAAGCGGCTGCAGCGGCTGCTTGTCGTACTGCCGGGTGGCCGCGAGCTCGGCGCGTTCGGCCTCGCCCAGCGGGCGCAGCTCGCGGTAACGCCAGGCCGCGCGGTTGGCGAGGAACACCACGTCCTTGGCGTCGCTGGCGAGGATCAGGTCCGGGCGCGTGCTCCAGTCGGCCTCCAGATCGGGAAACTCCAGCTTGACCACGATCGCGCCGAGGAAACTGCCGTCGTCGTCGCGGATCGCCTGGGACATGAAGTAGCCGGGAATCCCGCTGACCACGCCCACCGCGTAGAAGCGCCCGCTGCCTTGCCGGCGGGTGTCGAAGAAGTACGGCCGGTAGCCGTAGTTGTGGCCGACGTAGCTGGTCGGCAGGCGCCAGTTGCTGGCGGCGACGGCCAGCCCGTCGCGGTCCATCAGTTCGAGGATCGCCGAGCGCGCGGCGCCGTTGATGGCCTCCAGCTTGAGGTTCAGCCGCTCGCGCAGCGCGCCGTCCACAGGGCCGCGCAGGGCCGTCTTCAGCTCCGGATCGAGCGCCAGCACCGCCGGCAGCGAGCGGTAGCGCTCGATCAGCGTCTGCAGGTTGCCGCCGATCAGGCTGAGCTGTTCGCGCGCCTGCACGCTCTGCTCGCGCAGGGCCTGGCGTTCGGCCTGGCGCCCGGCGAAATGCATCGCCAGCAGCAGGCCGGCGGCGAGCAGCAGGATCATCACGATGAGGCGCAGGGAACGGGGTGGCACGGGTGAACTCATGGTGTGGCCCGGCGAGCCGGGGAGGGAGCGATCGAGGCAGGCCCGACCTTATCACGAGCCGTCGCCACGCTCTGCCCTTGTCCACGGCGACTGGATACACTGCGCTTCTCGAACAACAACGATTGCGCCCTCATGCACTTGTATCCCTGGTCTTTACCCGTCGCCGAGGGATTCACCCTGCGCGGCTGGCACAGCGAGCCGTCCGGCAAACCGCTGCTGCATTTCCTCCACGGCAACGGTTTCTGCTCTCGCACCTACGAACCCTTGCTGCGCCGGCTGAGCGACGATTTCGATCTGTGGCTGGGCGATTTCCAGGGCCACGGCGAAAGCGACCATGGCGGCACCTTCGTCGGCTGGAACCGCAGCGCCGAACTCGCCGTGCAGTGCTTCGAGTCCGGCCGCGAGGTGTTCGGCCAGGTGCCCCGGCTGGCCCTCGGGCACAGCTTCGGCGGCGTGCTCACCGGCCTGATCCTGGCCGAGCGGCCGGACCTGTTCCAGCGCGCGGTGCTGCTCGACCCGGTGCTGTTCAGCCCGCGCATGCTGATGGCGATGCGCTTCGCCGCGCTGTTCGGACAGTACGGCCGGCATCAGATGGCGCGTCGGGCGGCGGCGCGGCGCAACCACTGGCCGGACCGCCCGGCGGTGCGCGCCAATTTCGAGGGTCGCGGGATCTTCAAGGGCTGGTGCGAGGAGGCGCTGGACGCGCACATCGAGCACGCGCTGCGCCCGGCGGCGGACGGCGGCGTGGAGCTGAAATGCCGGCCGAGCCGCGAGGCCGAGGTGTTCTCCTCGTCGCCGCAGCGCCTGTGGCCGACGCTGCGCCAGGTGCGCACGCCGACCCGGGTGATCCACGGCCGCGACAGCTACGCCTTCATCGCGCCCTCGGTGGCGCGCTGGTGCGCGGCGAGCCCGTCGCTCAGCGAGCAGGCGGTCGACGGTGGCCATTGCTTCATGCAGGAACACCCCGAGCATACTGCCGTGCTGGTGCGCGGCTTCCTGCTGGAGCAGTCGTTCTGACCCGCTAGCTCTTGCGCTTCCACTGGTCGAGGCGGACCACGTTGTCGGTGCGCCGCGGCGTCGGTGGGACGCTCGGCACGCTTTCCAGGATCGCGCTGGCGGCGACTTCCACCACCGGTGCGGGCATCGGCTCGGCGGCGGTCGGCAGCGGGTGCGCCTCCAGCTCGATACGGCCGAGGTGATTGCCGAACATCACCAGGGTGCCGGCGTGGCGCTGCTCGCCGGTGACGGTGAACTCGAAGGCGTAGACCCGCGCGAAGCGCTTGCGCCCGCGGCTGTCGGCGACCAGGCCGAAACGGCGGAAGGCGACGTTCTCATCGAGCAGTTCCACCTGCACCTTCGCGCAATGCTGGCGCGCCAGGATCAACGCGCGCTCGCGCACGCCGTGGCCATGCCAGAGCCAGGCGCCGGCGCCAGCCAGTAACAGCAGCAGGAACAGATTGCCGAGGGTCAGCATGGAGGGTCCAGTCGAGGGGCGGAGACAGGAGCTTACCCCAACCCCGGCGACTTTCAACGGGGCGCATCCGGGCTTTTTTCGCGGCCCGCATGCGCCGCTTTCAGGCCTGCAGCGAACGCGGTTTCGGGTAGCGGCGGTCGGCCTTGCCGGCCTTCAGTACCTGCCCGGGCAGGGCGTGGCCGACGATCGCCGGCAGCCCGGCGGCGACCTCCAGCAGGGCGTCGAGGTCGACCCCGGTGTCCTCGCCCATCTGCGCGAACATGTGTACCAGGTCCTCGGTGCAGACATTGCCGGTGGCGCCCGGCGCGTAGGGGCAGCCACCGAGCCCGCCGAGGGAGGCGTCGAAGCGGCGGATGCCGACCTGGAACGCCGCCAGCGCGTTGGCCAGGCCCATGCCGCGGGTGTCGTGCACATGCAGGGTGAAGCCGGCCTGCGGCCAGCGCGCCAGCGTTTCGCGGCAGATCCGCGCGACTTGCGCCGGGTTGGCCATGCCGGTGGTATCGCACAGCGTCACGCCCTGCACGCCGATTTCCAGCAAGCGCTCGATCAGGTGGTAGACCCGTTCTTCCGCGATGTGGCCCTCGAACGGACAGCCGAAGGTGGTCGACAGCGAAGCGTTGATGAACACGCCGCTGCCGCGGCTTACATCGATGATCTCGGCGAACTGCGCCAGCGACTGCTCCGGCGTCATGCGCAGGTTGGCCAGGCCGTGGGTGTCGCTGGCCGACATCACCAGGTTGATCTCGTCCACCCCGCAGGCCAGGGCGCGCTCGCAGCCCTTCACGTTGGGCACCAGCACGGTGTATTCGACGCCCGGCACGCGGGTGATGCCGCGCATCACCTCCTCGGCATCGCGCAGGTTGGGAATCGCCTTGGGCGAGGTGAACGAGGTCGCCTCGATCTTCGCCAGGCCGGTGCGCGAAAGCGCGTCGATCAGGGCGATCTTGGTCTCGGTGGGGATGAAGTCGGCTTCGATCTGGAAGCCGTCGCGGGTAGCGACTTCCTGGATGTAGAGACGGGTCATGGGGCAATCCTGTTGGGTCGGGTATGTGGCCCGGGTCGAGCGCAGCGTCACCCGGGACGGATCTCCTGGGTATCACGTCGTTCAACCCAGGCTACCGGCGATGGCTGGCTTCAGATGATCCCGCGCTCACGCAGGCCGGCGACCTGTGCGTCGCTGAGGCCGAGGCCGGCGAGCACATCGTTGCTGTGTTCGCCCAGCTGCGGGCCGCCGGCACCAATTCGTCCCGGGGTGCGGCTCAGCTTGGGCAGCACGCCCGGCACCTTCAGCGGACCGGCGCTGGTCTGCACTTGCTCGATCATGCCGCGGGCCAGGTAGTGCGGATCGGCCACGATATCGGCGGCGGTGTAGGGGTACCCAGCCGGTACGCGGGCCTCCTTCAGGGCCTCGATCACCTCGTCACGGCCGTGTTGCAGGGTCCACTCGGAAATCGCCGTATCGATCCGCTCGGCCTGCAGGCTGCGCCCGTCGTTGTGCGCCAGGGCAGGATCGTCAGCGAGGTCCATACGGCCGATGAGGCGCATCAGGCGCTTGTAGATGGAATCGCCATTACCGGCGATCAACACGTAGCGGCCGTCGTTGCAGGGGTAGGAGTTGGACGGGGTGATGCCCGGCAGCGCGCTACCGGCCGGTTCGCGGACATAGCCGAAGGCGTCGTACTCGGGCACCAGGCTTTCCATCATGGCGAACACCGACTCGTACAACGCCACGTCGATCTCCTGGCCCCGACCGCTGCGCGCCCGCTCCTGCAAGGCCAGCAGCACGCCGATCACGCCATACAGCGAGGACAGCGAGTCGCCGATGCTGACACCTACGCGTACCGGTGCCTGGCCCGGGTAGCCGGACAGATGGCGTAACCCGCCCATCGCCTCGCCGATCACGCCGAAGCCGGGCAGGTCGCGATAGGGGCCGGTCTGCCCGTAACCGGAGATGCGCAGCATGATCAGTTTCGGGTTCAACCTCGCCAGTTCGCGATAGCCCAGGCCCCAGCCCTCGAGAGTGCCGGGACGGAAGTTCTCGATCAGCACGTCGGCCTCGGCGATCAGCCGGCGGGCGATTTCCTGGCCTTCGGCGGCTTTCAGGTCGAGGCTCAGCGAGCGCTTGTTGCGCGATTGCACGTGCCACCAGAGCGAGGTGCCGTCCTTGAGCTTGCGCCATTTGCGCAGCGGGTCGCCGACGCCCGGCGGCTCGATCTTCACCACGTCGGCGCCGAATTCGCCGAGCATCTTGCTGGCGAAGGGGCCGGCGATCAGCTGACCCATCTCCACCACCTTGATGCCCTGCAGCGGCAGGCTGCTGCTCTGGGTCATGTCTGCTCTCCTCGCAGGATATGTTGCGTATGGCACTGAGCATGGAACAGCGCCTGAACCCGGACAATCAATGAATTGCCAAGTTATGCTTCGCCAAACGCGAAGACCGGCTGATTTTTATCGCCAAACGTTCGATTTCATTCCTTTCGATTCGTGATCCACGAATGCAGGAGCCCCATGCGCCGCATCGATT
Organism: Pseudomonas sp. UBA3153; assembly: GCF_002364635.1. Taxonomy (NCBI): domain Bacteria; kingdom Pseudomonadati; phylum Pseudomonadota; class Gammaproteobacteria; order Pseudomonadales; family Pseudomonadaceae; genus Pseudomonas; species Pseudomonas sp. UBA3153. The sequence continues at coordinate 16,185 of NZ_DEYR01000048.1, read as the reverse complement.
TCGTCACTCTCAAGCTCTTCGTCAGCATCGCCGACGAGCGCAGCCTGACACGCGCCGCCGAACGCGAGCACCTGGCCCTGGCCGCGGTGAGCAAGCGCATCAGCGACCTGGAAGGCCAGCTCGGCAGCGCGCTGCTGTACCGCCAGCCCAAGGGCGTCGAGCTGACCCCGGCGGGCCACGCGCTGCTGCACCACGCGCGCACCCTGCTCGACAACCTGCGCCAGATGAGCGCCGACCTCAGTGAATTCAGCCTCGGCGTCAAAGGCCACGTGCGCATCCATGCCAACACCTCGGCGGTGATCGAATTCCTTCCCGAGGACCTGAGCCGCTTCGCCCGCGCGCACCCGGAGGTGAAGATCGACCTCGAGGAGCGGGTCAGCAGCGAAACCATCCGCGCGGTGCGCGAGGGCCTCACCGACATCGGCATCTTCGCGGGCCACGTGCAGGCCGACGAACTGCAGGTGTTCGGCTATCGCCGCGACCAACTGGCGCTGGTCACCCCGCGCGATCATCCGCTGGCATCGCGCAGCCAGGTCAGCCTGCGCGATGCCATCGGCTACGACTTCATCGGCCTGCAGCAGGATGCCTCGTTGCACAGCCTGCTGCAGCACACCGCGCACCAGCTCGGCGAGCCGCTGCGGATGCGCATCCAGGTGCGCAGCTTCGAGGCGATCAGCCGGATGATCCAGACCGGGATGGGCGTCGGCGTGCTGCCCGACGAAGCGGTGCGCAGCCTCCTGCCGGCGCTGGACGTCGCGGTGATCCCGCTCACCGACCCCTGGGCGAAACGCGAACTCAAGGTCGGCGTGCGCAGCCTGGAGAGCCTCTCGGTCACCGCGCGGCAGATGCTCGAACACCTGATTGGCGGAAATCCGCTGGCCGGCTAGGCGCTTCTTCGTGCGCAAGCCCTCGTGGACGACGAAGCCTGATCGCGCTTTCGCGCGTTTCACGGCGGGCGATTGAAGGCTGCCTTCGCGAAATCCGAAGGCTCGCTTAGCCAATTAAGAATTTCAGCGGCTTGCCGCCGCGTCGTAGATTCATCCGCGGCTCGACAACTACAACTAAGGGGCTCCTCCATGATGCGTACTTTTCTGCGCGGCACCGGCCGCATGCTCGCCGCTTCGGCACTGTTCCTCTGTCTCGGCGCCCAGGCTGACCCGATCCTCATCAAGTTCTCCCACATCACCGCCGACTCCACGCCCAAGGGCCAGGGTGCGCTGCTGTTCAAGAAACTGGTGGAAGAGCGCATGGCCGGCAAGGTGGCGGTGCAGGTCTACGCCAACTCCTCGCTCTACGGCGACGGCAAGGAAATGGAGGCGCTGCTGCTCAACGAAGTGCAGATGCTCGCCCCGGCACCGTCCAAGCTGGAGCAGTACACCAAGCAGCTGCAGCTGTTCGACCTGATGTTCCTGTTCGATGACGTGGCGGCCGCGCAGCGCTTCCAGAATTCCCCGCGCGGCAAGGCGCTGCTCAAGTCGATGGAGCCCAAGGGCGTCACCGGGCTGGCCTACTGGCTCAACGGCATGCGCCAGCTGACCGCCAACAAGCCGCTGCTCGAACCCAAGGACGCCCGCGGCCTGAAGTTCCGCGTGCAGCCGTCCGACCTGCAGGCCGCGCAGTACAGCGCACTGCGCGCGGTGCCGCGGAAGATGGCCTTCGCCGAGATTTACCAAGGTCTGCAGACTGGCGTGGTGAATGCCCAGGACAACCCCTGGTCGAACATCTACAGCCAGAAGTACTACGAAGTGCAGAAGTACATGGTCGAATCCAACCATGGCATCGGTAACTACGTGCTGATCACCAACACGCAGTTCTGGAACGGCCTGCCGGCGGACATCCGCAGCCAGCTGGAGACGATCATCGACGAGGTTACGGTGACCGTTAACCAGCAGGCCGAAGCGCTCAACAACAAGGCCCGCCAGGCGATCGTCGATGCCGGGCAGAACGAGTTCATCGTGCTCACTCCGGAGCAGCGGGCGAAGTGGCGCGATGCCGTGCGGCCGAGCTGGAAGCCCTTCGAGGCCGACATCGGCGCCGACCTGATCGAGGCCGCTCAGGCGGCTAACACGGCGCCCTGATCGCGGGCTATACGCGGCCCGGCGGCGCTCGCCGGGCCGCGGCGTTTTGTCTCAAATCAGCCAGCAGGATGGCATAGCCGGGTAGGATGGCGACCCTTCCGGCCAATCTCCCGACCCTCACGTGAGCCATTCCCGACGAACCCGCAGCAGCGCCTGGCTTGGTCTCTTCGCCATGCTGCTGGTGTTCGCCGGTCCGTTGCTGTCGCAGGGGATGGCGCACCACGCCATGCCGGGGATGCAGGCGTCGATGGACATGGCCGCGATGCCGGGCATGCACGACATGCCGGGCATGGCGCATGCCGACGCCCATCCCGCCAGCACCGGCGCCGACGATGCGCTCTGGGCCCAGTGCGGCTACTGCACCCTGTTGTTCAGTTGCCCGGCCCTGGTCGCGGCGCCCTTCGATCTGCCGCCGGCAGGTCTGTTCATCACCCCGCTGGCGACCCCGCGGGTCGTCGACGGCCACGCCGCCTCGGCGGTGTTCCCCGGCGCACGCAGCCGCGCGCCACCGCTGTTTTCCTGATCGCCCCCCGACCCGCTGACCTCGCCGGCGCGCCTGCGCGCGCGCGGCGCAGCGGTATCCGTCTCCCGATCATGGAAAGCACATGTCCACATTACGTACCCGCGCGCGCCTGGTTTTCGTCGCCAGCCCGCTGCTGCTGAACGCGCCTTTCGCGTTGTCTGCGCCCGACGAAGCGAGCCCGCTCGAACTGGAAACCCAGGTGGTCACGGCGGTCGCGCCGGAATCCCCGCTGACCGTCGTCACCGACCCGAAACAGCCACGCCAGCCGGTGCCGGCCAGCGACGGCGCCGATTACCTGAAGACCATCCCCGGCTTCTCGGTGATCCGCGCCGGCGGCAGCAACGGCGATCCGGTGCTGCGCGGGATGTTCGGCTCGCGGCTGAACATCCTCACCAACGGTGGCCAGATGATCGGCGCCTGCCCCAACCGGATGGACGCGCCGACGTCCTACATCTCGCCGGAAACCTTCGACAGCCTGACCGTGATCAAGGGCCCGCAGAGCGTGCTCTACGGGCCCGGCGCCTCGGCCGGCACGGTGCTTTTCGAGCGCGATCCGGAGCGCTTCGGCGAACTCGGCGCGCGCCTCGACGGCAGCCTGCTGGTGGGCTCCAACGGGCGCTTCGACAAGGTCGTCGACGGCGCCGTGGGTGGCTCGCAGGGCTATCTGCGGGTCGTCGGCAACCAGGCCCGCGCCGATGACTACCGCGATGGCAACGGCCACCACGTGCCGTCGAAATGGGACAAGTGGAACGGTGACGTCGCCCTCGGCTGGACGCCGGACGCCGACACCCTGGTCGAGCTCAGCGCCGGTGCCGGTGACGGCGAGGCGCGCTACGCCGGACGCGGCATGGACGGTGCGCAGTTCAAGCGCGAAAGCCTGGCCCTGCGCCTGAAGAAGTCCAACATCGGCGAGGTGCTGCAGGAGCTGGAGGCGCGGGTGTACTACAACTACGCCGACCACGTGATGGACAACTACAGCCTGCGCACGCCCTCGGGGACCGGCATGATGGCCGGGCCGATGGCGGCCGACGTCGACCGCCGCACCCTCGGCGGGCGCGTCTCCGCTACCTGGCGCTGGGCCGACTGGCAACTGATCGGCGGGGCCGATGCCCAGGTCAGCGAACACCGCGAGCGCAGCGCCTCGGGCATCGACACCTACGACGATCGGCCCTGGAGCCACGACGCGACCATGCGCAACGCCGGTCTGTTCAGCGAACTTACCTGGTACGCCGCCGAACGTCGCCGGCTGATCGGCGGCGCGCGCCTGGACCGCGCCTCGGCCCGCGACTACCGCTCCAGTCTCGGTTCGGGCATGGGCGCGGTGGCCAACCCCACCGCCGGCGACACGCGCAGCGACAGCCTGCCGAGCGGCTTTCTGCGCGTCGAGCAGGACCTCGCCGACTCGCCGACGACGCTGTATGCCGGCGTGGGCCACGTGCAGCGTTTCCCCGACTACTGGGAGCTGTACTCGCCGGACGCCGGCCCGGCGGACTCGGCGAACGCCTTCGACGGCGTCCGTCCGGAAAAGACCACCCAGCTCGACATCGGCGCGCAATACGCCGGCGAGCACCTGCAGGCGTGGGCCTCGGCCTATGCCGGCCAGGTCCGCGACTACATCCTCTTCGAGTACCGCAACGGCGGGATGATGGGCAGCAGCTCGCAGGCGCGTAACGTCGATGCGCGGATCATGGGCGGCGAGCTGGGTGCGGCCTATCACCTGAGCGAGCACTGGAAGGCCGACGCGACGCTGGCCTATTCCTGGGGCAAGAACAGTTCGGACGGGGAGGCGCTGCCGCAGATGCCGCCGCTGGAATCCCGCCTCGGGCTGACCTACGAGCGTGACGACTGGAGCGCCGGTGCCCTCTGGCGGCTGGTCGCCGAGCAGGGCCGGGTGGCGCAGGACAAGGGCAACGTGGTCGGCAAGGACTACGGCGACAGCAGCGGCTTCGGCGTCTTCTCGCTCAACGGCAGCTATCGGCTGAGCGAGCAGGTCAAGCTCAGCGCCGGCGTCGACAACCTGTTCGACAAGGCCTACGCCGAACACCTCAACCTGGCCGGCAACGCCGGCTTCGGCTACGCCGCCGACGATCCGCAGCCGGTGCAGGAGCCGGGACGCACGCTGTGGACCAAGGTGAACTTCAGCTTCTGACCGCAGGCGTTCGCAGGGTGGGCCGCGGCCCGCCCTGCGTTCCGCTCAAACCGCCGCTACCCGACGCTCTTCCAGCCGCTCGAACATGCTGCGGGCGATTTCCCGCTCGCCCATCACCACGAGATCCGCGCCGCTCTGTTCGAGGTGTTCCACCTCGGCGTCGAAATGCGCACGGGCGATAATGCACAGCCGCGGGCACAGCTCGCGCGCGTGCTGGACGATCTTCGCCGCCTCGAACCCATTGGGTATCGCCACCAGCAGCCAGCGCGCCGAGCCGATGTTGGCCTGCTCCAGCACGCCCGATTTTACCGCGTTGCCGAGCACCGCACTGATGCCCGCTTCGCGCAGACCGTCGATGCCGCCCAGGTCATCCTCGATCACCACCAGCGGCGTGCCGGTTTCGCGCAGGCGCGCGCTGATCAGCCGGCCGACGCGGCCGTGGCCGATGAGGATGGCGTGGTCGCGCTCGTCGATCGGCGGCGGCGCGTCGACCTCCGCCGGCGCCGGTGCCGGGCCGGGTTCGCGCCGGTCGAGCCAGGGTTTGAGGCGGGTGATGGCGATGAACAGCAGCGGGTTGACCAGGATCGACAGGATCGCGCCGGCCAGCAGCAGGTCGCGGCCCTGGGCCGGCAACAGCTCCAGGCCGATGCCGAGGGCGATCAGGATGAAACTGAACTCGCCGATCTGCGCCAGGCTGGCGGCGATGGTCAGTGCCGTGGACAGCGGGTGGCCGAAGGCACGGACGATCAGCAGCGCGCCGATCGACTTGCCGAGGACGATGACCAGGAAGGTCGCCAGCACCGGCAGCGGTTCGGCGATCAGGATGCGCGGGTCGAAGAGCATGCCGACCGAGACGAAGAACAGCACGGCGAAGGCGTCGCGCAGCGGCAGGGTCTTCTCCGCCGCGTCGTGGCTGAGTTCCGATTCGTTGAGGACCATCCCGGCGAAGAACGCGCCGAGGGCGAAGGACACGTCGAACAGCACCGCCGAACCGAAGGCGATGCCCATGGCGATGCTCAGCACGGCGAGGGTGAACAGCTCGCGCGAACCGGTGCTGGCCACCTTGCCCAGCAGCCAGGGCACGAAGCGGCGACCGCCGACCAGCATCAGCACGATGAAGGTGGCGACCTTGCCGAGGGTCAGCAGCAGCTCCATCGGCAGGCTGACATCGGCATTCGCCTGCTTGCCGCCGAGCAGCCCGGACACCGCCGGCAGCAGTACCAGCACCAGCACCATCAGCAGGTCCTCGACGATCAGCCAGCCGATGGCGATGCGCCCGCGCTGGGTGTCGAGCAACTGGCGTTCCTCCAGTGCGCGCAGCAGCACCACGGTGCTCGCCACCGACAGCGCCAGGCCGAACACCAGCCCGGCGCCGAGCGTCCAGCCGAGCGCCCGGGCCAGGCCCATGCCGAGCAGGGTGGCGAGGACGACCTGCACCAGCGCGCCGGGAATCGCGATGCCCTTCACCGACATCAGGTCCTTCAGCGAGAAGTGCAGGCCGACGCCGAACATCAGCAGGATCACACCGAGTTCGGAAATCTCCAGCGACAGCGCCTGGTCGGCGACGAATCCGGGGGTGAACGGGCCGGCGACCACGCCGGCCAGCAGGTAGCCCACCAGCGGCGAGATGCGCAGGCGGTTGGCCAGGCCGCCCAGGATGAACGCCAGCACCAGCCCGGCGGCGAGGGTGGCGATCAGCGGGGTTTGATGGGGCATGCGGCTCTCCTTGGCACGGACCGGGTCGCCGCGCGCCGCGGAGCGGGCTGGGGCGAAGCGGGGCAGACGCGCGAAGCGCGCCTTCCACTCCCCAGAGTAACCGCTCAAGGACCTCGGTTGACGCCGGTTTGTCCTTGATTTTGCAACGGAATCTTACTCGTAGCTGTCCTTCAGCCCCTGGTAGCGCTGCTCCAGTTCCTGGCGGATCTGGCGGCGCTGCTGGGCCTGGGCGAAACGCCGTTTCTCGTCGTAGGTTTCCGGCTGCAGCGGCGGCACCGGTGACGGTTTGCCGTCCTGGTCCATCGCCACCATGGTGAAGAAGCTGCTGTTGGTATGCCGCACCGAGCGCTCGCGGATGTTCTCGGTGACCACCTTCACGCCGACTTCCATCGAGGTGCGCCCGGTGTAGTTGACCGAGGCGAGGAAGGTCACCAGTTCGCCGACATGCACCGGCTCGCGGAAGATCACCTGGTCCACCGACAGCGTCACCACGTAGCGACCGGCATAGCGGCTGGCGCAGGCGTAGGCGACTTCGTCGAGGTACTTGAGCAGGGTGCCGCCGTGCACGTTGCCGGAAAAGTTGGCCATGTCCGGCGTCATCAGCACCGTCATCGTCAATTGGGTGGTTCCGGCTTCCATGGCGTCCCTCGTCTGTTCGTGGCTGGTTTCGCGCAACCATAGCCGAGGCGCAATCCTGGCGTCGCCTGGCTTCTGCCTCGGCGGGCGGGATTACCGCTGCACCGATTTGCATTTGTGGATATATCGCCCAATAATGTAGATATGTCTACGAGATGAGTGCCTTCCATGGTCATGTCCGCCCTGCGTTCCGATTCGTCCGAATTCGCCTCGGAAGAAAGCCGCCGCGACCTGGCGCGGATCGTCGCGGCGCTCTTCGAGCGCTGGCGCCTGGATACCGACCTGCAGATGCAACTGCTCGGCATGAGCCCGAAGAGCCGCAAGCAACTGCCGAAATACCGTGCCGGCGAACTGGCCCTGCCCAACAGCCGCGACACCCTGGACCGCGTCGGCTACCTGCTCGGTATCCACAAGGGGCTGCGCCTGCTGTTTCCCGAGGACGAGGCGCTGCGCTTTTCCTGGGTGCACCGGCGCAACCGCGTGCTCGAAGGCGCCACGCCGCTGGAAGTGATGGTCCGCGACGGCCTGCTCGGGGTGGCGCGGATCGCCCGGCTGGTCGATTTCCAGCGGGGTCGCTGATGGCCTTGCTCGACAGCACCTGCGATTTCTCCGCCGCGACCTACCGCAACATCGCCTCGTTGCGGGTATCCGCCAACCTGTTCGACGACCTGGTCGACGACGCGCGCGCGCAGGAACTGGCCAACGCCGCGGAGATGCGCGTGCGCCGCGTCGGCCCCGGCGTGATCGAGCGCGGCCTGGCCTACAGCGAGGCCATCGGCTATCCGTTCGAGGCCGACGGCATCGTCGCCAGCCGCTACGGCGACGGCAGCATCCGCGTATGGTACGGCGCACTGGACGAAGACACCGCGCTGGCCGAGACCTGCTACCACCAGATCCAGATGCTGCGCGACATCGAGGGTGTGGACGGCCCGGTGACCCGCTACCGCAAGGTCTGGCGGGTGCAGGCGAGCGGCCTGTTCGTCGATTTGCGCGGCAAGACCGGGGAATTCCCCGACCTGCTCGGCGACGACTACGGTTACCCGCAGTCGGTAGGCAAGCGCCTGTCCCACGAAGGCCTGCCCGGTGTGCTCTACCCGTCGGCACGCTGGCGCGGCGACTGCCTGGCGGCGTTCCGCGCCGATCCGCTGTCCTCGCCCGTGCAACTCTACGACCTGACCTACCGCATCGATGCGGCGGCCGGCAGCGTCGAGGTCGAGCGCGAGCCGGGGAAACTGCTGGTGCGCCTGAGCCTGGCGCAGCTGCGTCGTTAGGCGTCGTCTTCCAGTGCGCGCAAAAGCGGCAGCGAGAGGATGTGCACCTGGCCATAGCCGAGGGCGATGGCACCCGCCGCGACCATCGTCTTCAACTCCAGCGCCAGCGTCTGCCGGGTGATGCCGAGCATCATCGCCAGCGCGTCCTGGGTCACCTGCACCACCGCGCGGCCGCTGTCGGCCATGGTCGCGTCGCCGTGGGCGAGCTGTTCCAGGCGGCGCACGATGCGCGCGCGCGTCGAACGCAGCATGGCGTCCTCCAGCAGCTTGAAGGCGAGCCGCGTATGGGCGGCCTGCAGCACCGCGATGGCATGGGCGAAGCGGCCGTGGCGCATCAGCGTGGCGAACGCCGCCGGTTCGATGCAGAGCAGTTCGGCGTTGCCCTGCGCGGTGATGTCATGGATGCGCGGCAGGCCATCCAGCGCCGAGGCCTCGCCGAACCAGTTGCCCGGCTCCAGCAGGCCGAGGATCGCTTCCTTGCCGTCCGCCCGCAGCGTCGAGACCTTCAGCGTGCCCGCCACCAGCCCGTAGAAGGTGCTGCCGGCGTCGCCCTGGCGAAACACGAATTCGCCACCGTTCAGGCGCTTCGGCTTGCCGGCGGCGAGCAGCTCGTCGCGGATGTCGGCGGGCAGCGCGGCGAACCACGGGTTGCCGAGCATTCGCGCGGCGAGGAGATCGTCAGCGAAGGGCATTCGCGTGCTTCCTTGGAGTTGTCGGGGCACTGTGACCCGACTCGCCGGGAGCCGCAAGGCGCCGAATGGCGGAGCGGCCGTGGCCAGCCAGCCTGGCCAATTGCAAGAAACCTTGCAGTTCGCCGGCCGCGCTTTCTCTAGGCTGCGATGACGCCAGCGGCCCACGCCGGCGATCCATAACAAGGAGAGCGCCATGAGTGCCCGTGCCGGTTTCACCTCGTTCCAGAACAGTACCCGCGATGACTGGCAGCTGATCGGCGCCGAATTCGTCGGCTTCGCCAAGGGGCTTCCCGACCGCGTCATCGCCCACCTGCGCCTGCTGGAGGGCGACTACGGCGGCTTTCCGATCGACCGCTACGCCCACTCGCTGCAGACCGCCACGCGGGCGCTGCGCGATGGACGCGACGAGGAATACGTGGTCTGCGCGTTGCTGCACGACATCGGCGATACGCTGGCGACCTTCAACCACCCGGACGTCGCCGCGGCGATCCTCAAGCCCTTCGTCAGCGAGGCCGATCACTGGATGGTCCAGCACCACGGGATTTTCCAGGGCTACTACTTCTTCCATCACCTGGGCCTGGACCGCGACCTGCGCGAGCAGTACGCCGACAGCCCGCACTACGAGCTCACCGCCGAGTTCTGCGAGCTGTACGACAGCCCGGCGTTCGACCCGGCTTACGCCAACCTGCCGCTGAGCGAGTTCGAGCCGATGCTGCGCCGCGTGCTGGCCAAGCCGCGCAACAGCATCTACGGCAAGGCGCTGGAGCCGGCGGAGATGCCGGCGCAGCAGCCGGCCTGAGTGCGTTCGACGGGGCGTCCAGGTCGCGCGTTTACCCTGGGTGAACCGCGCTCCTGGGCGGCTGGCTTCAGCCCCGCCAGATTCTGACGGGTTGCGACGGCTCAGGCCTGGGTCAGGTACCAGCGCCAGTCCTGCTCGCCGACCTCGCCCATGAACTGGCGGTATTCGGCCTGCTTGATCGCCAGGAACACCTTGAGGAACTCCTCGCCCAGCGCTTCGCGTGCCCAGCTCGAGTGTTCCAGCGCGCGCAGCGCGGTGAGCCAGTCGGTGGGCAGGAATTCCGTGGCCTGGGCGTAGCCGTTGCCTTCGATGGGCGCGCCCGGATCGAGTTGCAGGCGGATGCCGTGGTGGATGCCGGCGAGGATCGCCGCGGCGGCCAGGTAGGGGTTGGCGTCGGCGCCGCAGATGCGGTGCTCGATGTGGCGGCTCTTCGCCGGCCCGCCCGGCACGCGGAACGACACGGTGCGGTTGTTGATGCCCCAGCTCTTCGCCAGCGGCGCGTAGCTGTTGGCCTGGAAGCGGCGGAACGAGTTGGCGTTGGGGCAGAACAGCGCCAGCGAGTCCAGCAGCGTGGCCATCATCCCGCCGATCGAGTGGCGCAGCAGCGTACCGGCACCGGCGGCTCCGTTGCCCTCAAGGTCGGAAAGATCGCTGGCGTAGAGGTTGTTGCCCTCGGCGTCGGCGAGGCTGACGTGCATGTGCATGCCGGTGCCGGCGAGGTCGGCGAACGGCTTGGCCATGAAGCAGGCCTGCAGCCCGTGGCGGTTGGCGACGCCCTTCACCAGGCGCTTGTAGCGGATGCCTTCGTCGATCGCCTGCAACGCGTCGAAGCGGTGCTCCAAGGTGATTTCCACCTGGCCGGGCGCGTATTCGGAAATCGCCGTGCGCGCCGGCAGGCCCTGCGCCTCGCAGGCGTCGTAGAGATCGTCGAGGAAGGGTTGCAGCTGTTCCAGTTCGTAGATGCCGTAGACCTGGGTAGCGTGCGGCCGTGTGCCGTTCATCTGCCGCGCCGGCAACGGGCGGCCGTCGGCGGCGCGTTCGCGGTCGAGCAGGTAGAACTCCAGCTCCACCGCCATCACCGGGTGGTAACCGTCGCCCTTGAGGCCGTCGATCACCCGCGCCAGGAGATGGCGCGGATCGGCCGGGGTCGCCGGCAGGCCCAGGGTCGGATGCATGCTCACCTGCAACTGCCCGGTCGGGCGCTCGCGCCAGGGCTGCAGGCACAGGCTGCCGGGCAGTGGGAAGGTCCAGCAGTCGGCATCGCCGACGTCCCAGACCAGCCCGGTCTCGTCGACATCCTCGCCGTTGATGGTCAGCCCGAGGATGGTGCTCGGCAGCGGCCGGCCGGACTCGAACACGGCGAGCAGTTCCTCGCGGTGCAGCAGCTTGCCGCGCGGCACACCGTTGGCGTCGATGAGGAACAGCTCGATGCTGCGCACCTCGGGGTTGGCGGCAAGGAAGTCATGAGCTTCCTGGATATCGGCGAATTGCATGGTGAGGTCCTTTTTCTCCCCTCTAGCGTTTATGGGAGAGGGGCCGGGGGAGCGGGGCGGAGGACGCGACATGGGCCCTCTCCCCAGCTTTCTCCCGTGAATGGGAGAGGGTTAAAGCCGCGCGCCGGGAATCGCCAGCAGCTCGCTCAGTCCCTCGTCGAGGGTGGCGAGCAGCCGATCGACATCCGCCGCGGTGGTGTCCGGGCAGCACAGGGTCATGTTGTGGAACGGCGTGATCAGCACGCCGCGGTTGATCAGGTAGAGGTGCAGGGCCATCTGCAGGCTGTCGTGGAACGCCGCTTCGGCCTGCGCGCCGGTCTTCGGCGGCTGCGCGCAGAACTGGAACTCGCAGCGCGCACCCAGCTGGCTGACCGACCAGGCCAGCTGGTGACGGCCGATCAGCGCGCGGAAGCCGTCGGCCAGGCGTTCGGCCAGCGCCAGCATGTGCGCGTAGGCGCTCTCGGTCATCACCTGTTCAAGGTTGGCGCGCATGCAGTGCATGGCCAGGGCGTTGGCCGACAGCGTGGTGCCGATGCCGCTGTGGCCGTGGCCGTGGACCATCTCGCTGGCGTGCTGCTGGGCCAGGCGCATGTCCTGGGCCATCTCGGCCGTGCAGCCGTACACCGAGCAGGGCACGCCGCCGGCGATCGGCTTGCCGAGGGTGATGAAGTCCGGCTCGAGGTTCCAGGCGCGGGTGCAGCCGCCGGGCCCGGTGGAAATGGTGTGGGTCTCGTCGATCACCAGCAGGCTGCCGTACTTGCGGGTCAGCTCGCGCACGCGCTGCATGAAGCCGGGCTCGGGCAGGACCATGCCGATGTTGGTCATCGCCGGCTCGCAGAGCACCGCGGCGATGTCGTTCTGCGCCAGCGCGGCCTCCAGTGCGGCGAGGTCGTTGAACGGCACCACGCGGCTGTGCTGCACCAGGTTGCGCGCCTGGCCGATCAGGCCCGCGCGGTGCACGGTGTGGCCGTCGCGCTGGCGCACCATGGCCTCGTCCACGGTGCCGTGGTAGCAGCCGTCGAACACCAGGATCACCTTGCGTCCGGTGATCGCGCGCACCCAGCGCAGGACGAAGCGGTTGGCGTCGGTGGCGGTGGTCGCCACCTGCCAGTAGGGCAGGCCGAAACGCTGGGCGAGCAGTTCGCCGCAGACCACCGCGTCCTCGCCGGGCAGCATGGTGGTGAGGCCGTTGCCGGCCTGCTCGGCGATGGCGCGGGCGATCGGTGCCGGCGAATGGCCGAACATGGCGCCGGTGTCGCCGAGGCAGAAGTCGACGTACTCATGGTCGTCGACGTCATGGAAGCGGGCGCCCTGGGCGCGCTCGACAAACAGCGCGGAAGGCGTCGACCAATCGCTCATCCAGTGCATCGGCACGCCGCCAAACAGCGAATGGCGGGCGCGCTCGGCCAGTGCCAGCGAACGCGGATTGCGTTCGAGGAAGCGTTGCCGCTCGCGTGCGGTCAGAATCTGTACGGCCTGTTCTGCGACGCCACTGGCTGTCATGTTGAACACCTCGTTCGATTTTTCGCACATCCTCGGGGCTGAGCCCGCGGCCTGTCAATAGCGAGCGAAAACGCCCGGCAGCGCGCTGAAAGCGCCGTTCGTGCCAACCCGGCGACGGTTGAGCGGGTGCATTGTTTCGCCATATTGCCGTTCGTCAGCGGCGTGCGGCGCCGGTGGTAATCTGCGTTTCACTCGCCCGCTGTTCCAGGCGGCCACTCCATTTTCGAATGTCGAGCTCCGGCGGGGCCAAGCGAGTATCGCCAGCAACACAGGAGCCGCGGCCATGCATGCCATCAGCTTCATCCAGGATCTGGCCGTGATCATGCTGATCGCCGGTGTGGTCACGATTCTGTTCCACCGCTTCAAGCAGCCGGTGGTGCTGGGCTACATCGTCGCCGGCTTCCTGATCGGCCCGCATACGCCGCCGGTCGGCCTCATCCACGACGAGGAGACGATCAGGACCCTCGCCGAGCTGGGGGTGATCTTCCTGATGTTCTGCCTAGGCCTGGAATTCTCCCTGCGCAAGCTGTTCAAGGTCGGCGCCACGGCGTTCATCGCGGCCTTCCTGGAAATCGGCCTGATGATCTGGATCGGCTACGAGATCGGCCAGTACTTCGGCTGGAACAACATGGATTCGCTGTTCCTCGGCGCGATCCTGGCGATTTCCTCCACCACCATCATCATCAAGGCGCTCGGCGACCTGAAGATGAAGAACGAGCGTTTCGCCCAACTGATCTTCGGCGTGCTGATCGTCGAGGACATCCTCGGCATCGGCATCATCGCCCTGCTCTCCGGGATCGCCGTCAGCGGCAACGTGGAAACCGGCCAGGTGTTCGCCACCGTCGGCAAGCTGACCCTGTTCATGATCGTCGCGCTTGTGGTGGGCATCCTCCTGGTGCCTCGCATCCTCGCCTACGTGGCGCGTTTCGAGAGCAGCGAGATGCTGCTGGTGACGGTGCTCGGGCTGTGCTTCGGCTTCTGCCTGCTGGTGGTGAAGCTGGAATACAGCATGGTACTGGGCGCGTTCCTGATCGGCGCGATCATGGCCGAGTCGCGGCAACTGGCGCAGATCGAACGGCTGGTGGAACCGATCCGCGACATGTTCAGCGCGATCTTCTTCGTCGCCATCGGCCTGATGATCGAGCCGCGGATCCTCCTCGACTACGCCTGGCCCATCGCCGTGATCACCTGCGCCGTGGTGATCGGCAAGATCGTGACCTGCAGCCTCGGCGCGATCGTTGCCGGCAACGACGGGCGCACCTCGCTGCGCGTCGGCATGGGCCTTTCGCAGATCGGCGAGTTTTCGTTCATCATCGCCGCGCTGGGCATCAGCCTGCAGGTCACCAGCGATTTTCTCTATCCGGTGGCGGTGGCGGTGTCGGCGATCACCACGCTGCTCACGCCCTACCTGATCCGCGCCGCCGACCCGCTGTCGGGCAAGCTCGCCCAGGTCATGCCGGAGCGCGTGTCGCGGGTCTTCGCGCTGTATGGCGACTGGCTGCGCAGCATCCAGCCGCAGGGCCAGAGCGCCGTGCTCGCCGGGATGATCCGCAAGATCCTGATGCAGGTGGGCGTGAACCTCGCCATCGTGGTGGCGATCTTCCTCGGCGGCGCCTATTTCGCCGGCACCCTAGCCACCTACCTGGCGCCCTGGGTCGCTCAGGTCAACCTGCAGAAGGCGCTGATCTGGGGCGCCGCGCTGTTGCTGGCGTTGCCGTTCCTGATCGCCGCGTACCGCAAGCTCAAGGCGCTGTCGATGCTGCTGGCGGAACTGAGCGTGCGCCCGGACAAGGCCGGCCGCCACACGGCGCGGGTGCGCAAGGTGATCGCCGAGCTGATCCCGCTGCTGTCGCTGGCCGGGATCATGCTGCTGGTGATGGCGCTGTCGGCGAGCATCCTGCCAACCGGCGAGCTGCTGACCGTCATCGGCCTGCTCGCCGCCGGGGTGATCGCGCTGCTCTGGCGCTGGTTCATCCGCGTGCACTCGCGCATGCAGATCGCCCTGTTCGAAACCCTCGACAAGCCCGAACAGCCGCACTGAAACCGCTCATGCGGGGCGTCCGGGCGGCGCACCGATCGCCGATCAGCTCTCCAGCCAGACGTCGCGCGCCCAGTGCCACACCGAGTCCCAGGTCTCGTCGGTGAGTTCGCCGTCGTCGCCATCCCACAGGGTGACCTGCCCTTCGATATCGACCACGTAGTAGTCGCGCCCGTCCTGGCACAGCGGCACCAGATCGCGCGGCACGCCGAGGTCCCAGGCGGTGGCGGCGACGTCCGGCAGGTAGGTGTGCGACTGCGGGTCGGTGGCGGTGACCGGCTCCAGGCGGCCATAGACCACGTCGCTGACCTTGAGCAGGAACTCGCGCAACTCGAACGGCAGGTTGATCAGCAGCTGCTCCTCGATTTCGACCAGCTGGTCGTCGTCCGGCAGCTCCAGGGGCACCGGCACGGGCTCGTTCTGTTCGCGCAGCTCTTCGATGACTTCTTCCACGGCAAGCGTCCTCCCCAACGAAATGGATGCGTTTTATACAGTAGCGTGACCGCGGAGAAAAACCCGAGTCGCACCCAATCGCCGGTCGGCGCTAACTCCAGGCGATAAAAAACCCGGGCAAGCCCGGGCTTTTTCAGCGTTGCTCGGCGGGTCAGTTCTGCCGGATGCCCGCCACCAGCCACGGCTGGTTCTCGCCCTGCGCGCGTTCCATGCGCCAGCTCTCGCTGAACGCCTCGCCCTGATCGAAGCGCGAGGTCTTGGCGACGCCGGCGAAGGTCAGGGTTGCGACCGTCTTGTCCGGGTTGTCGTCGAGGCCGTCGAGCTGGACCTGCAGGTCGTCGACGTAGGTGGACTGGAAGCCGTCGCCCAGGTCGGCGCGCTCGCGCTTGAGGAAGTCGAGCATCTGCGGGGTGACGAACTCGGCGATCTTGTCCATCTCGTTGGCGTCCCAGTGCTGCTGCAGGGACATGAAGTGCTCGCGGGCGGCTTCCAGGAAGCGCTGCTCGTTGAACCAAGCGGGCGCTGCGATCACCGGGGCCGCGGCGCTGGGCGCCAGCGAACCGCCGAAGATGTTGCGGTTGGCGGCTTGCGGCTCGACCGGCATTTCGCGCTGGAACGGCGCATGGCCCGCTGGGGCCGCGGTCGGCTGCTGCTGGCGACGGCGCGCGGCGAGGAAGCGGAAGATCAGGAAGGCGATGGCGCCGAAGATCAGCATGTCGAACAGTTGCAGGCCCTGGAAGCCGTCGCCCATGAACATCGAGGCAAGCAGGCCGCCGGCGGCGATACCGGCCAGCGGGCCGAGCCAGCGCGAGGCGCCACTGGCGGCGCCCGCCT